>SCTT01000265.1 GCA_004322435.1 bacterium | reverse complement strand
AGGTGCGCTCGAGGTAGTCGCGCGGGTCGGCCTCGTAGCCCGAGAACAGCTCGCGATAGGCCTTGATCACCCGCCGCGGCGTGTCGAGCAGGCCCTCGCGGTCGGGGTCGTCGCCGGCCCATTGGATCAGCGTGCGGACGGCGGCCATCGCCTCGTCCTCGGTGGGCTTCATGTGGGTGTCGTGGGTCATGCTCCCTCCGCGTCCATCGGCCTCAACGGATGGCGCGCGGCGAAGGTTCAAGAGCGGATGACACGACGCTTGTGGACCACTAGGTTCCGCGCCTTTCCGACCTCTCCCATCTAGCTTAAAGGCTTGTCCATGGCCGACGACGCTTCCGCCCACCCCGACGTCCTCAACGCGACCGCGCAGGGTCAGCTCAAGAGCATCATCGAGCGCATCGAGCGGCTCGAGGTCGAGAAGGCCGAGGTCGCCGAGCAGATCAAGGAAGTGTTCGCCGAGGCCAAGGGCAACGGCTTCGACGTGAAGGTGCTGCGCAAGGTGGTCCGCATCCGCAAGCAGGACCGCGCCAAGCGCCAGGAAGAGGAAGCCATCCTCGACCTCTACCTCTCGGCGATCGGAGAGATTTGAAGCGCAAGCTTCCAGTCTCGCCCCTGGAGGCCCGCAAGGCGGCGGCCAAGCGCGCCGCCCTCAACGCCCTGAAACGCGCCCGCCGCACCGCCGACAAGGCGGGCGTGAAGCTCTCCGACTGGGAGGGCGAGTTCCTCTCGGAAGTCTCCGACCGGGTGAAGACCTACGGCCGCGCCTTCGGCGATCCCGAGAAGGGCGCGCCGGGCGAGGCGCTCTCGGCCCTGCAGACGGTGAAGCTCAAGGAAATCTCCGCCAAGGCGAAGGGCGAGAAGAAGGAACTCCAGCGCCGGCCGTTCCGCCGCAAGGCGCGCGACTGAGCCGTCTCCCGCTCCTCTCCTCCCCCTACGGGGTGAGAGAGAGGCGGGCGCCCGCGCAACCCGCGATTCACCATCCGCTTTCACGATGTCTTGGCCCTGATCGGGCCTACTGGACGTCGTGTTCGGACCCATCTCCAAGGCGGCCTTCGGGGCCAGGGCTGCGGCCGCCGGCCTCGCGCTGAGCCTGCTCGTCGGCCCGGCGCTGGCGGAAGAGATGACCCACACGCGCCTCGCCTCGATCATGGACGGCGTGTTCGGCCGTGGCGCCTGGCGCATGACGGGCGGCTACCGCACGCCCGAGCGCGAGAACGAGCTGCGCGCGCAAGGGGCCAGGACGGTGCGCCCCGGCGGGACCTCGCGGCACTCCCTCGGGCGGCCCGGCGCCCCGGGCGCCTACGACGTCGTGGTCGACGGCATGAGCCCGAGCGATGCGGCCGACCGCCTGCGTCGGGCCGGGGCCCCGTTCGCCCGCTACCAGCCGAAAGGGACCCACGGGACCCAGGGCCCGCACCTGCACCTCGAGCCCTACGGCTTCGGGCCGACGCCAGGGCCGCAGTTCCAGATGGCTTCGAACCGCCAGCCCAAGGTCGAGGAGGGCCGCCGTCGCTCGGTGACGCTGGTGCTGCCCGCGACGAGCGCGAAGGCGCTGGCGGCTTACCGCCAGGAGCTTGCGCGCCTGCAGGCCGACGCCGAGCAGGCGAGCCCCGAGGCCCAGCTGGAGCTCGGGCGCGCCTACGCCCTGGGCTACATCGTGGCTCGCGACTTCGCGACGGCGCAGTCCTGGCTGGACGCCGCCGCGGCCAACCCGGACGCCGACGACGACACCCAGGCCGCGGCGAGGGTCGCGCTCGCCGAGGTGACGGCGCTGCTGGAGGCCGAACGGGCCCTTGAGCCCGCGCGCATCGCCCGGCTCAAGACCAGCGCCGACTGACGCCGGTCCGTCGGCCGGGAGCAGGGCTCGGGAAGCTGGCTCACCTAACTTCATGATCTTTTGGTCTTCTTCGTGCATAGTGGCGGTCGTGCTGGGGTCTCGCTCCAATCGCGCGCGCGCCGTTCTCGCCGGCCTCGCGCTCAGCCTCCTCGCCGGCGCCGCGTCGGCAGAGGAGATGACGGACTCGCGGCTGTCCTCGGTCCTGGACGGGGTGTTCGGCCGTGGCGCATGGCGGATGACCGGCGGCTACCGCACGCCTGAGCGGGAGAACCAGCTGCGCGCCCAGGGCGCGATGACCGTCCGGCCGGGCGGCACGTCGCGTCACTCGCTGGGCCGGCCCGGCGCGCCTGGCGCCTACGATGTGGTGGTGGACGGCATGAGCCCTGCCGACGCGGCCGAGCGCCTGCGCCGCGCCGGCGCCCCGTTCGCCCGCTACCAGCCCAAGGGCGCTCATGGCAGTCAGGGCCCGCACCTGCACCTCGA
>SCTT01000264.1 GCA_004322435.1 bacterium | reverse complement strand
CTCCGTCGTGACCTGGCGGGAGATGTCGCTCGAGAGTCGCCCGGCGCACGATGAAGCCGGCCGGACGCGGCTCGTCCTCGCCGTGGCCGTGGCAATCCGGCTGCTGCTCGTCGGGATTCAGCCGTCCCCGTCGACCGACGCCTTCCGGTATTCGTGGGAAGGGAGAGTAGCGAACGCTGGCCTCGACCCCTACCTCCTCCCGCCGGACGACCCCGGGCTAGCCTCGCTTAGAATCGGTCAGGATTCGAGGATAAACAACCCCGGCTTGACCGCGATCTATCCTCCCTTGGCGTTGGCCGCCTTCAGGGCCGTCGCCGCGGCCTCATCGGACGTGCGGGCCCAAAAGACGTTCTTCTCGACCTGCGATTTCCTCGTATGCCTCATCCTGCTCCGCCTCCTGAAACGGCGGAGGTTGAGCGCCGGTTGGGCGGCGGTCTATGCCTGGCACCCTCTGGTCGCCGTCGAGTTCTCCGCCGCCGGGCACCTCGATTCCCTGATGCTGCTGGGCGTCCTGGCGGGCATCGACCTCTGGGAGTCGCGGTGGCGACGGACCGCCGCGCTGGCCTGGGCCGCGGCTTTCCTGGTGAAGGTCGCCCCCATCGTGGCGCTTCCGTGGCTGGCTAGGCGCCGGCCCCGCTCGGCCTTGCTCTTCTTGGGCGTCGTTGCTCTCGGGGCATTGCCGGCGCTGCCGGCGGTGTTGGCGGCCCTAGGAAACGAGCCCGCAAGCGGCCCTCACGCCTTTGCTTCCGGATGGCTGGCGAACCCTAGTCTGTTCGTGCTTTTAGCTCCCGTGACGGAGAACTCCGGTCTGCACCGGGGCGTGATGGTCGCCGCCGCCGGCGTCTTCTGCCTGTTCTGGGCGGACCGCACCGAGGACGACCCCGCGCGCTATCTGCTCGGCGCGCTCTTCGCCGTCTTGCTCGCCAGCCCGGTCGTCCAGCCCTGGTATGTCCTCTGGCTCTTGCCCTTGGCGCTCCTCTCTCCTCAGCCGGCCGCCCTGGCCTGGGCCTGGTCCGTGGGCTTTCTGTATCTGACGCTCCAACCGGAGCTCAAGTCTTCCACGCTAGGCCCGGCCCTGTGGAAGACCGCTTGGGGTGGGGAATACGCCCTAGTATACGGCCTCCTTCTATGGCATACCCTTCGGGATGTAACGATTGCCGGTTCCCCAGGACTCACGAGAGGAATCGGAGGCCTATGCAAGCGACTGTGATCCTAGGAATGAGTTCGGCGGCGGCTCTAGCCTTCGCCAACGGCGCCAACGACATCTCGAAGTCCATCGCGACCTTGGTGGGCAGCGGGGAGTCCGACTACCGCAAAGCCGTCCTCGTGACTTCGCTGGCCGTGGCCGCCGGCGGAGTGCTGGCCTCGGCCTGGGCGGTGAAGATGACCCTGCTCTTCACCAAGGGGATGCTCGCGCCGCAGGTCCAGCTCAACCAGTCCTTCGCCCTCGCCATCCTCGGGGGCGCCGTCGGCTGGGTCCTGCTGGCAGCCCGCTTCGGCATGCCCGTCTCGACCACCCACGCCATCGTCGGAGCGACGGTCCTCACCGGGGTCTACGCCTTCGGCTTCGACCAGGTGCTGTGGGCCAGCGTGGGACGCAAGGTCGCCCTCCCACTCCTGCTCTCCCCGGTCGTCGCCTTTGGCGGGGCCTGGCTCACCTTCAAATCCCTCCATTGGCTCTGCCGCGAACAATACTGCCTCAACTGCCACTGGGCCCACTGGGCCAGCGCCCTGGCCAGCGGCTTCGCCCGCGGTCTCAACGACACCCCGAAAATCGCCGGACTGGGTTTCTTCTTCTACGCGGTCCTAGACCCTTCGGTCACGGTGGCTCCGCGTTGGTTCTTCCTGGTCCTCGCCGCCACCAACGCCGTCGGCGGCCTCGTCATGGGCCTGCGGGTCACCGAAACGCTGGCCCACAAGGTCGCGAAGATGGACCATCTGGAAGGCTTCGCGGCGAACCTAGCGACGACGGCGCTCGTGGTCGCCACGGCCTTGCAGGGATTTCCCGTCTCCACGACCCACGTGTCCAGTTCCGCGATCATGAGCATCGGCTTCAAGGGCGGGAAGGGCGGGGTCAATCTGGCGACCGTCGGGCAGATCGCCCTCGCCTGGCTCGTGACCCTCCCCGTCGCGGGCGCCCTGGGCGTGGCCTGTTATTGGATTTTAAGGAGACCGGCATGATTGCGACCGCGGCGGAGCTCAAAGACTCGACCATCCTCTATAAGCCGGACGCGGCCCGTTTCGAGCGCGAAGGCCTCTTTCTCTTCGTGGACGGCGACGCGCCCAATTGGGTGGCCCTGGACGCCCGCGGCGCGGTCCTCTATGGGCTCTTCGACGGTGAACGGACGCTCGGCGAGGTCCGCCGTTTGCATGCGGAGATTTCCGACGCCGACGCCTCCCAGGCCTGGCTGGATGTCCAGTCGCTGGCGCGGGAGCTGCTCCATGCCGGCCTCCTCTCGTTCTCCCCAGTTTCGCCTGGCCGCTATGCCGGGCGCTCCGCCCACCTAGAACCCAAGCGGCTCTCGGAGTTCTGGGTCCATCTCACGCAGACCTGCAACATCTCCTGCACCCACTGCCTGGTCTCGTCGGGCCCAGACGGAGAGAAGGGCCCCGACAAATCCTTCCTCCTGGCCGACATCGACCAAGCCTGCGAACTCAGCGCGCGCCGCTTCTATTTCACCGGCGGCGAGCCCTTCGCGCACCCCGACCTGATGGACCTCATCGCCTTCGTCGTGGAGGAGAAGGCCTCCGAGCTCGTGGTCATGACCAACGGCACGCTCCTGACCCCCGAACGCCTCGCCAGACTCGCGGCCTTCGACCGAAAGAGGCTCAGGTTCCAGGTCAGCCTCGACGGCGCGAGCGCGGCCGTCAACGACGCCATCCGCGGGAAAGGGGTCTTCGAAAAGGCCTCGCGGGGCCTGGCCGCCTTGGCGGAGGCCGGCTTCGAGACCTCCCTGACGGCCGTCGTCACGCGGGCGAACCTCAAGGACCTCGAGGCCCTGCCGGAACTCGGCGCGCGCCTCGGAGCGCGTTCGCTGCATCTCATGTGGGCCCACAAGCGCGGGCGCATCCTCTCCCCCGACGCCGACCCGTTCCCGACGAACGCTGAGCTCCTCGCGCTGGCGCGCTCGGTGCGGGACGGATCCCGGAGGCTCGGCCTCGTCCTCGACAACGCGGAGTCCCTGCGGCGCCGGGCCAACGGGCGCCCCGGCGTCAAAAACGACCTGGGCAACCAATGCTGGGAGAGCCTCTGCCTCTATCGCGACGGCGCCGTCTACCCGTCGGCGGCCACCGCGGGGCTCCCCGAGCTCAAACTGGGCGACCTGAGCAAGCTGTCCCTCAAATGCGTCTGGCTCGACAGCCCCGTGGCCCGGAAGTTCCGGGAAGCCACGCTCGCCGGGGCCTCCGGGAACGACCCCTTCAGGTTCCTGACCGGGGGCGGTGACGTCGAGCACAGTTACTTCTTCAGCTCGAACGGACATGCCGGCTCGCTGGTGGGCTACGACCCCTATTACCCGATCTACATGGAACTCATGAAAGACGAGATGTTCGCCCTCGCGGCGGGCAAGCGCTCGGCCTTGAACGCAAAGTCCGGGTTCCGTCCGCCCGTCGTCCTCCACGCCATGGGCCAGGACGCCTTCACCTGCAGATCGGAAGAGC
>SCTT01000028.1 GCA_004322435.1 bacterium | reverse complement strand
GCCGCGGGCGGCGGCGTGCTGCGCGGCGCCCCGCCCGGCGGGGGCGGCGGCGGTCCGGGCGGGCGGCCCGAGCCGCCGGGGGGTGGGGGAGGGGGCGGGATGTCTGCCATGTTAGGCTCCGGTTCCGGCCTGCGACGCTTTCACGTTGTCGACCCAAGCCTGCAGCTCGGGGTCGGGCTTGAGCCTCAAGAAGCTCTCATAATAGAGGATGGCTTCGGAATAGCGGCCCTGCTGGTAGAGCGCGCGCCCCAAGGCCGAGAAGGCGTCGGCCAAAGTATGGTCGAGGTCGACGGCCTGGCGCAGGGACTTGACCGCGCCGTCGACGTCGCCCGCGTCGAGCGCCTCCTTGCCGGACTCGTACCAGCGCCGCGCGAGCTGCGGGTCCTCCGAGGCGGCCGTCGGCGCCGCCGCCGGCCCGGGCATGCGCCGCGGGCCGCGCACGGACTCCGTGGCGATGACCTGGTGGAAGCCCCCCGCCTCGGCGCCCGAGCCGCGGATGGAGATCTTGCCCTCCTTCTCGAGGAGCTTGATGGCGTCCATGATGCGCGCGCGCTCCTCCTCGGTCTGCGAGGCGGTCAGGTCGCGCTGGTACTCCATCTGCTCCTTGACGAGCGAGGCCGCTCCGGCCGACATGTTCGAGAAGAACTTGTTGGCGACCTCGGGGGAGGCCCCGTGCAGGGCCTTGGCCATCTGCTCGGCCTTGAGGCCGCGCACGATGACCTGCATCTCGCGGTCGGGGAAGCGGGCGACGTCCTCGAAGATCAGGATCTGCTTGCGGACGTACTCGAAGACGGCCGGCTTGTCGTTTTGCAGATAGTCCAGGATGTTCGCGCGCGTGCGCGGGTCGGCCTCCTCGAGCATCTGGATCAGGCGCTCGATGCCCCCGACCACGTAGTCGATGTTCTCCTTGATGTCCGAGTCGATGGCGAGGACCTGCTCCTTGGTGACCTGGCGGATCTTGAGCGCCTCGAGCGCCACCTTGGCCTGCAGCTCCACCGGGAGCGCCGTCAGCACCTGGCGGGCGTACTCGGGGCGCAGGTAGCTCAGGACGACCGCGACCAGCCAGGGCTCCTCGGCCCGCAGCAAGAACAGGTTGGCGAGGTTCTTGAGGTTGGTCTCGTTGATGTACGCGAACGGCTCTTTTTTCGCCATGGCTCCATCCTCCCCCTCTTCGTCCTCGTCCTCGGGCGGCGGGGGCGGGGGCGGCGGCGACGGCTCGGAGGGCTTGCGCCCCACGAGCATCTCCACCTGGCTCTTCAAAATCTCCTCGAGGTCGCCGCCCTTGCCCTTCCCTTCGTCTTCGGGCGGCGTGATGTTCGACTCGACGTTGATCTCGGCCGCGGGTTTCTGCACCAGGGCCTCGACGTAGCGCTTGAAGAACTTGGCCAGCGGCCCGAACAGGAAGGCCAAGAACAGCGTGGTGAGCAGAGCGTACAAAAGCGGCAGGTAGACCTTGGGCTCCTTGAGCTCCTCCTTCCAGTCCTTCGCGGCCGCGGCCTTGTAGGCGGCTTCCCGGAAGACGACGTCGTCGGGCTTGACGTCGTAGGCCTTGAGCGCCTGCACGATGAGCTCCCGGGCCGCGGCGAGCTTGGCGGTCTCCGTCGAGAGCTTCACGTCGTGGATGACCGTCACCGAGAACTTCTTGAACACCAGCTCCTGGGTGTAGGTCTCCTCCTGGTCGGTCTTCGTCTGCTGGGCGGTCTGGCTCTGCGCGGCCTCCGGCATGTGCTCCTTGGGCGTCTCGAGCAGGTTCTTCGGGCGCGGGACGCCGGGCAGGATGTTCTCGGTCTTGATGACGTTCGCGTCCGGGGTCTCCTTGATCTTGTTCTTCTCGGCCGAGCCGGCGCCGAAGCGCAGGTTCTCGCGCCGGCTGGCCTTCAGCTCGAGCTCCACGTCGACGAAGGTGGAGGTCTGGCCCTCGCCGAAGAGGCGGTCGAGGATCTCCTTCTGCACCCGGTCGCGCGACGCCCGCGCGATCTCGTCGCGCTGGGCCAAGAGCTCGAGCTTGGGCGTCTGGATCTGGGCCAGCGCGGGGGCCCCGGCGTAAGCCAGGGACAAAGCGAAGGCGATGACGGGCGCGTGGCGGCGCATCCTTAATAGGTTACGGGGACCCTGTTACGGAATCAATAACGGCCGGCTCCCCTTTCCCCCCACGGTACTGTCTTAACCCCAAAGTGCGACTATCCCCAGGGACAGTAGGGACCCCCCGAGGCCCCGACTTATCCACAACTCGCCCCGGGGCGAGTTCGCCGTCCCAGGCGGAGCGAGAGCCCGACCCTGCCTCGCAGAGGGCTCCCGCTTCGAGGATTCCCGTATGTGGAATCCTCGAAGCCACGCGCCCGAAGCGCGTAAATTCCGCCGTGAAAACAGCCGCCGTAAGTTCCTTCATACCGAAATCCGCCCCCCTTGCGCCGTAGGCCTCCCCCCCGCGCCCTGCCGTACGGGGGAGGCAGGGCGCGGGGTTCACGGCCGGCGTTCCTACTGAATCTGCTTGATGAACTCGGCGACGGTCTTGTTCTTGGGGTCGAGCTCTAGGACCCGCTTCCAGACCGCCTTGGCCTTCGCCTTCTCCTCCATCAGGAAGAAGGACGAGCCCATGATCTCGAGCGCGGTCACGTTCGAGGGCTCGAGGTCCAGGATGTCCTGCGCGCGGCGCACGGCCAGGTCGTACTTGCCGTCGTAGATGGCCTGGCGGGCGTCGTAGAGCTTCTGGTCGACGAAGGTGAAGGTGTCCGGGCCGTCGATGCGGCGGGTCAGCTCGCTGACGCCGCCTTCGCGCTCGACCAAGTTCAAGAGGCCCAGCAGCTTCTCGTCCTTGGGGTTCTTGTTGTAGGCGTAGCGCAGCGCGTTGACCGAGCTCTTCATGTCGCGGCCGTCCACGTAGGCGATCACGCCCTTGCGGGTGTAGGTCTGGAACTCCTCGCCGCCGGTCGCCTGCGGGACGAAGCCGACCACGGTCTGCAGGCGGGCCAGCATCGCCTTCACCTGCTTGTTGTTGGGCGCCGCGTCCAGGGCCTGGTTGAGGCGCAGGGTGGCCAGCGAGAAGTCGCCCTCGCGGAAGGCCTCGAAGCCCTGCTGGATGAGGTTCTTGATCTGGTCCTCGGAGCGGTCGTCGCGGGAGCGGCCGAAGCGGAAGGTCACGGACATCCGGGTCGAGGCCCCGAGGTCGTGGATGCCCTGCGCGAGGTCCAGCTGCACGCGGCGGAAGCGCAGGCCGAAGCCGAAGTCGGTCTCCTGGATGGTCGGGGCGGCCAGGAGGCCGAAGCGGAAGGCGAACCAGCGCGCCGCCCAGTACTCGCCGCCGAAGCGCCAGTTGAGGTCGGCGGTCTGGGACTTCTGCAGGTCGAAGCCCAGCACCAGGCGGTCCTTGAACGCGCGCACGCTGTTGCCGAGCTTCAGGATCACCGGCAGGCGGTCGGCGGTGTCGCCGCCGGCCTTCGAGAACACGTTCTGGACGCCGAGGGCCAGGCGGTAGTTGGGGCCCATGACGCGCATCGCCCCGATGTCCATGGCCAGGTGGGAGTCCGAGGAGGAGTCGAGCTGGCGGGAGACCTGCTTGAACGCGAGGCCGAAGGACATCGTCTCGGTGGCCTCGCGGCCCCACGCGAAGGAGATCGCGCGCTGCGTGTCGGCGAAGGAGCCCGCCTTGTCGATCTTGGTCGCCTCGCCGGTCGCCGGGTCGAAGGTGGCGTTGACCTTCTCGAAGCCGTTGGAGGTCAGCTGGGTGATGCCCAGCGAGTAGGTGCCCTTGGTGGTGGTGGGGTGGGCGTAGCCCATGTAGTTGAAGCTGGTCTGCTGGAAGAGGGTCGCCTGCATCGTGGTGATCTCTTTGCGCTGCAGGTAGGCCAGACCGGCGGGGTTCCAGTAGGCGGCGGTGGCGTCGTCGGCGATGGCGTAGAAGGCGCCGCCCATGGCCAGGGCCCGGGCGCCCACGCCGTACTGCAGGAAGGCGCCCGGCTGGCCGCCGGATTCGGCGGCGCGGGCGGACACGGAGAAAATCGCGAGGAACGCCGCGGCCGAAGCGCTCTTAAGCGCTCCGGCAGGCCGGTTCTTCTTGGGGGTAATCCCCCAGACGCCGTTGGCCATCGAGTTCGGTAGCCTGACGCCCTCGCCTACGCAAGGGTCATGGCTTTGCGCCCTCGGCTTACGCCGAGTTTGCCGTTATCGCCCGTCGGTCGCGGGGCGCGCTTGGCACGTCTCCCCGTAGTCGCGCGCCCCCGGCCTGGCCGGGACCCTACCCCTGAAGTATAGGCCGATTCCTTGACTTGTCAAGGGGATGTTTCGGGATTATGAAGGAATTAAGAAGCCTTAGTGGATGACGCCGATCTTGCGGATGACCGTGGCGGTGCCCAAGGACGAGCCCACCTTGATGCGGGCGATGTAGCCGCCCTTCGAGACGTAGCGGCCCATGCCGTTGCGGCCGTCCCAGGTCACGAAGTTCGGGCCCAGGCGCCCGCCCTGCTCGCCGGGGGCCACCTTGATGGTCTTGACGACGTAGCCGAGCAGGTCGTAGATGACGATCTCGACGTCGGCGGCTGCGCCGAGCGTGTAGGTGATGACGGTCCGGCCTTCCGGCCCGCCCTTGCGGCTGTCGAAGGGGTTCGGGTAGTTCGAGACGTTCGAGACGACGGAGTTCGTGATCGACGTCGCGACGGCGGCCGACTCCGCGGTGAAGGCCGACGGGAGGCCGGCGTTGTTGTACGCGCGCACCCGGTAGGTCAGGAAGAGGTCGGTCTTGCGCGGGGTCTCCCAGGGGTTCACCGAGGCGTTGCCCACCTGGTAGCTGTTGTTGGTGACGCCGCCGACCTTGACCGCGGGGATGATGCCCAGCGACTTCCAGACGGGGTCGGTGCCGGCGCGCTCCTGCACCTCATAGGCCATCACGCCCGACTCGACGTCGCTGGCGGCGCCCCAGCTGACGACGAAGCTCGGGCCCGAGGGCTGTCCCACCGGCACCTGCGGGGTCGCGATGCCGGGGACGTTCGGCCCGGAGGTGTCCACGCGGTACATCACGAGCGGGCGGCCGGTCTCCGACGGGATCCACCCGCCGGGCGTCTGTCCGAGCGGGGTCGTGTAGCCGCGCACGGACACCAGCGCGACGCCGTCCGAGACGAGCTCCGAGGCCAGGTGCATCGAGGGCAGCGAGCCGTCGCAGCCGCGGCTCTGGCCGGCGGGGCAGCCCGTCTGGCCGGTCTGGAACGCGAAGTGCGTGTTGTCCAGCTTGCGCACGCTCACGATCTCGGTGCCGATGATCAGCTTGCCGACGCTCAGCAGCTTCGAGCCGTCTTCCACCGTGAAGGTCGCGTCGTTGATGCCCACCGGCAGGGCCAGGCGGGTCACCTTCGGCACGGGCAGGGCCAGGCCGGTCAGCGTCGCGGAGGTCGTCTGGCCGGCGAAGGACACCCAGTCCTTGAACGTATGGTTCTCGGCGAAGCTCCGGCCGACGGCCAACTGGTAGCCGGTGATGCCGGCCGTCGAGGTGGGCACCTGCCAGGCGATCTTGAGCGCCGTCGAGTCCGGGTTCCAGGCCGACAGGGCCAGGCCCTGGTCCGAGACCGGCTCGGCGTGGCCGAACTCGTCGACCATGAAGAAGACCTGGTTGCCCTGGCCGTCCGAGGTCACGATGTCCGGGATGCCGTCCATGTTGATGTCCATGTCGAGCAGGCCGTCGCCGTCGACGTCCATCGAGGGCCGCCCGGTGCCGCCGAGGCTGACCTGGTCGAGGCGGCCGGACCCCGTCATGTCGAAGTTGTCGGGCGCCCCGTCGCCGTTGATGTCGATGAGCGGCTCGAAGAGCTTGGTGTCGACCTCGGCGAGCTTGACCGCCTTCGGCACCAGGATCCACTTGGACTCGTCGATCTCGGGGCGGCCGGTAGCCGTCGAGATGATGATGTTGCCGCCCGCATCGAGCTTCGCGTAGGCCGGGTAGCCGTTCGGGGCGATGACGATCTTCGGGATGGCGTTCGAGAGCGGGATGATCGCCGTCGAGATGGTCACGAGCGCCGAGCGCGCCGGCAGCTGCGTCGCGTTGAAGTCGTCCGAGATGGCCGTCAGCTCGGAGCCGTTGGGGCCCAGCATGTCCTCGAAGGCTTCGAGCCCGAAGCCGACCTTGTGGCCGACCGTGTTCTGGAGGGCGCCGTCCCGCGTGGACACGTCGACGGCCAGGAAGACGTTCACCGGGGCCGTGGTCACGGTCAGGTACGGGATGCCCTGCACCGTCAAATCGGCCAGCGCCGAGCCGTTGGCGAACAGCGCGCTGCCGCCGGGGAAGGTGCTGTGGAAGACGTCGGCGATCTTGACGTCCGTCGCCGGCGTGAACGCCCCGTTGCCGTCGTCGAGCCACATCGTCACGCGCTCCGCGTCGCCCTGGCCGAGCGCCGCCCCGGTCTGGCCGGTGCCCAGCTGCTTGAACGTGATCTGGGCGACGCGCACGAAGTCCGAGTTGACCGAGAACGTGAGCTGCTCGAGCGGGACGTTCTTCTGCCCGCCGACGGCCGCGGTCGGCGCGATGTTGCGCGCCGCGACCTTCATCGTCAGCGGCGAGATGAAGACCCGCGTGCCCTTATAAGGGAAGGGCTGGGTCTTCGTCCCGGCCGAGCGCTCCTTCGACACGTCCACGTCGATGGTGGCCGCGCTGTCGTTGGGCTGGCTGACCGAGATCCAGGAGCGGTCCAGGATGTTGACCCCGACCTCGTCGTTTTTGACCGCGGTCGCGCCGATGTCGAAGCTGACGAAGAAGACCGAGGCGGTCGGGGAGATGGTCTGGCTCTGGGCGAGCTCGATGATGATCTGGAGGTCCTGGTCGTCGAGCTGGTTGAAGAGGTCCACCTTGCGCACGGGCGCGCCCGGCGCGTGCGTCACGCGCGGCGTGGGCCCGTCGCCGAGCACGTCGCCGCGCGAGACGATGGTCAGCGTCGGGTACGTCGTTCCCCCGATCAGTTGCTGGCCGTAGCCGCTGAAGGTCATCAGCTCGGCTTCGCCGACGTAGAGGCGCCCGACGCCGCTCGACGGGAAGCCCTCGGTCGAGGCGACGACGAGCGCGAACGGGGTCGCCGCGGCCGCGAGGACCTGGGTCTGGACCAGGCTGCCCGCCTGGCCGATGTCGATGTCGGGCGCGTCCAGCTTGTCGTTCTGGTTGATGTCGCGCCAGAGCCGCACGAAGCCCACGTTCGTGTTGCGTCCGAAGAGCTTGTTCGGGTCCTGGCTGCCGCCGCCGCGCTCCAGGCGCATCTTCTCCCAGCGGGCGGTGCCGACGTCGGACTTGAGGTTGAATCGCAAGAACGGCACCTTCGCCTGGGCCTGGCCCACCTGGTCGATCTGGTTGTTGAAGATGACGTCGTTGACGCCGAGCCTCACCAAGGACGGCACCTCCTCGATGCGCACCTGGGAGAGCGTCTCCGTCGTCAGCTGCACGGAGTGCGGCACCTCGACGGCCACATAGGTCGAGTTCGCGATGGTCACCGCGTGGCGGGTCCCCACGCCGGCGAACTGCGAGAAGTCGTAGGTGATGTAGAAATCGGCCGGAGTCGTGCTGACGACGATCGGCTCCTTGAAGACGATGGTCTTCAGTCCCGACTCGAAGTTCTCGTTGCCGAACGAGACCTGGTTGACGAAGCCGCCGGCGGCGTCGGTCGCGCGGTCGGTTTCCGAGAAGGAGTCGTTGCCGTCGCCGTTCTTCCAGACGCGGATCAAGGTGACGTCGGTGTCGATGGCCCCTCCGAGGCCCAGGCGGTCGATGCGCAGCTCCTTCCAGCGCACGGTGTTCTGGTTGCTGCGGGCGCGGAGCTTGGCGACGGGCACGAACTGCTGGTTCTGCATCGCGGCGTCCGGCGCGATCGAGAGCACCGAGACGTCGAGCGTGTTGATGGTCGGGACGATCGGCGAGGGCGGGCTGTGGACGTCCGGGTTGACGACGACGACGTCATGGCCGGCCCCGTCGGGGCCGAGCTTCAAGTCCCCCAGGTTGTCGAGGCCGCCCTTGGGCTTGTAGAGGCGCAGGACCTCGTTCTTGGAGTCGAGCTTCTCATGCGAGAACAACGACGCCTGGTCGACGTCGGCCGCAATGAAGAAGGTCGCGGTCGACGGCGAGACCAAGGTGAACGGCTGGCCGAGGATCGTGTCGTCCTTGAAGTCCACCTCGACGCGGCCGCCGAGCATCCGGCCGGTGCCGAGCAGCACGTCGCGCCGGCCCGGCGGGACCATCGGCTCGAAGAGGCTCTTGTCGTTGACGGTGCCCGGGACGACCTTGTAGACGCGGACCGACACGACGTCCTCGTCATGGACCGACAGCGGCGCGGGGGTCTTGAAGGGCATCTCGATGCGGCGCCACTGGACCTGGAAGGCGCTCGACCAGGCTTCCAGGCGCATCAGCGCGGTGTTCGTCACGCCCTGCTCGCGCTGCGGCGCGAGGAGCTCCCCGACGGAGTGGGCGCGGGGCGCCGACCCCAGGGCGCCGCGGACGACGTTCTGGAGCGTGTCGCGCCAGGCCCCGAGGACGAACTGCTGGCCGACGCTCTCGTAGCTGATCAGCTCGAAACCCTGGACCTCTCCGGAAGCGGTGAACGTCCCGCCGACCGTCATGTAGGTCGTCGCCCCGCCGGTCGGGAGCCCCGCCGTCGAGCTGACGACCCAATACGGGTCCACGGCGCCCGAACCCGTCGCGACCGCCACGTCGAGGAGCAAGGTCGGCGCGGCGTAGGTGCCGGTGCTCGCGGTGAAGGCGGGCGTGGCCTTCACGTAGAGGGTCTGCTCGGAGGGGATCAGCGCGCGCAGCTTGCCGATGAAGGGCAGATTCGAGGTCCCCGGCGAGAAGTGGTCGGGCAGCGAGATGGCGTTGGCGCCCGGCTCGTCGACGGTGGGGTTGCCCTGCGGGAAGGCCGCTTCCATCAGCGAGGCGCCGAGCGTCCGGGCGACCTGGGTGACGGGGTCGTTGGTGACCGCGTTCTGGCTGATCAGATAGGCGATGAAGAACCGCTGGCTGGCGGTGGCAGCCGTCGGGGTGTTGATGTAGGTGGGCGTCGACAGGTTGATGCGCGCCAGCTGCGGGTTGCCGGCGTTGCCGTATTTCCCGGTGCCGACGAGGTCGTCGAGGCCCGGGTCGAGGCGCCCGTCCTGGTTCGAGTCGCGCCAGAGGCTCACGAGCTCGACGTCGGTGACGTGCGCGCCGACCAACGCCGAGGTGCCGGTCGCCTGCACGATGACGTAGCGCCACAGCGCGTCGGCGACGTTCGTCTCCATCGTGAACGAGAGCACGGAGGCGGTCGAACGCTGCTGCAGGAACGCGCCGAAGGCCTGGTCCACGGTGTTCGACGAGCGGACCGTGAGGCTGTCGGAGTAGGGCTGCAGGTCGCTGATCAGCGCCAGCGTGTTGCCCGTCGGCGGAAGGCCGACGTTGTTGGAGGCCATGTTCTTGGGCGCCTGGATCTGGAAGTAGAAGGTGTTCGGGATGCTGACGCCGAGGTTCGCCTCGCTGTCGACGCTCGCCAGCGCGTTCACGTCGAAGGTCACGAAGTAGTCCTTGGCGTTCGCGGTCAGCGTCTGGCCGCCGCCTAAGCCCAAGAGCGGGATGCGGGCGGGGCCGGAGATGACCGTGTTCGTCGCGAAGCTCAAGGAGGACGTCCCCTCCTGCGCGCGCAGGCAGTTGAGCCAGGTGTTCGACGCGAAGTCGACGCCGGAGCAGTCCATGACCTCCTTCAAGGACTCGTCGTTCTGGCCGTCGTTTAAGACCAGGCGCTGCGGGACCGACGAGAACGGGTCGTCGTCCGGGAAGAAGGCGGCGATGTTGGCCACCTGCACGTTGATGGGGGACGGCGTCGTCGAGCTGATGGCCGTCGCCAGCGTGCTGGCCGGGAACTTATGGATGACGCCCGAGAGCGGCGAGACCACCTGGTCGGTCGCCGGCTGCAGCAGGCCGTCGCCGTTCATGTCGACCCAGACCTTGATGTCGTCGACGTCCGAGGCCTTGTTCTTGAGGCGGATGGCGCCGCCCTGCTGGCTCGAGTGGATCCAGCGGTCGAACTTGATGCCGGACCACAGCGCGGACCCCGTGAACGTCTTCATCGTGAGCTTGCCCACCACCGCGTTGCGGTCGGCCTGCGTGAGGAAGGCGGCGACCGACTTCTTGAACTGGCTGCCCGTGCAGCCGCCCACGAGCGGGCAGCCTTCCTTGTTGACCTGCTGGAGCAGCGCCAGGTCCGAGGTCGGCCGGACCACCACGTTCGTGGAGACGATCGGCGAGAAGGACACCGGCAGGCCGTTGTTGGCCAGCGGGATGATGTCGGCCGGCCCGCTGACCTGGACGCCGTGGAAGCGGCTCGGCGTCGCCCCCGGCTCCATGTCCATCACGACGAAGTAGGTGTTCGTCGCGTTCGAGATGGTGCGCTGGGCTTCGTTGAAGCCGGAGGGGTCCTGCGCCGCGGTGCGGATCTGCAGCTCGAGGTCCGCGCCGCGGCCGACGAACTTGGTCGGCGCCGCCGGGTCGGTCAGCTCCTTGTCGATCGAGAACTGGAACGCGCCGTCGCCCGAGCGCGGGTCGCCGTCCGAGCCCGAGTCGATGAACAGGCGCACGGCGCGGACGTCGGAGTCCTGGCCGTCCCCGTTGCGCGTAAGGTGGACCTTGCCGAGGGTGCCGGCGAAGGACTCGGTCCACAGCTGGAGCTTGAGGAAGCCGACGAAGTCCTTGCCCTGGTCCACGTAGCTGTAGCTCGACAGCCCGAGCGACGCCCCGAGGTCGTCGGTGGCGTTCCACCAGGCCCCGATGGAGTTGCCCGCGACCAGGATGCGCGCCGCCTCGCGCTCCACCGGCGAGGTGGCCGTCTTGATGGCGAAGGCGTTCGAGGCGACGCCGACCGGGCTCGTCGTAGACAGGCGCACCGCCGATTGGCTGTTGATCAGGAGCCCCAGGCTCGAGGGCAGCTCGCCGTCGGTGTAGCCGGTGGCCTTCATGCGCAGCGTCAGGAAGTAGTTGCGCGCGACGGTCGTGATCAGCGTCTTCGTCGAGTTGGCGATATTGAGCGGCGACTGCGCGTGGAGCGGGTCGCCGAAGTACCAGACCGGGCCGTCGGCGGTCGCGGACGCGATGAACACGTCGTCGGACTCCTTCAGGATGCCGTCCCCGTCGTCCGACCACAGCCCCAGCTCCTCGACGTGGCCGGGGTCCAGGAGGCCGGTGCGCTGGACCTGGAGCCCGGCGAGCTCGCCGTAGAGGAAGGTCGCGCTCGAAGGCTGGACGCGCGCGGTCAGGCGGAGCATCTCGACGGGCTTGCGGCCTTCGGGCGTCGGCGCAAGGGCGCTGCCGTCGCCCTGGCGGATGACCGGGCGCACCTGGCCGACGCCGGACTTCTGCACCGTCACCAGGCCGGTCAGCGGGTCCTTCTCCGGGGCCAGGTCGGTCGGCGTGAAGACGATGCCCGCGATGAAGACGTTGCCGTCCGACAGCGAGGTCGGCGTGAAGCTGACGTCGTTGAACGGGCGCCCGGCGTCCTTGGTGTAGCCGAACACGCCCGGATACGCGACGGCGGTCGCGCGGATCTGGAGCTCCTCGACGATGGAGTCCTGGATCTGCAGGCCCGTGAACACGCCCGGCGTCCCGTCGGCCGCCCCCTTGAACTGGTGCACGCCCGTCGCGATGCCCACGTCCAGGTCCGTCATCTGCACCGTGGCCGTGGAGCCGCTGATCGAGAACTTGACCTCGCCCGTGAAGTACTGGCCGTTGACCGGGTGGCCGGAGGCGATGTTGCCGAACTTGTCGCGCATCACGACGCCCAGGACCTGCGTGCCCGCGGTGCGGGCGATGACGCCCGGGTTGTTGACCTTGAGCGGGTTGACCGCGGTGAACGGGTGGTGCAGCGTGATGTAATCGGCCTTGTTCGGCGTGATCTCCACCTGCTGGGTCACGGTCGGCATCGTGTAGCCGTCCTGGCGGACGACGACGGCCTGCAGCGTCTTCGTGCCCACCTTCGTGTCCCACACGAAGAGGCGGCCGCGCTCCTTGGTGGGGTTGATGGTGACCGCCTCGGGGGCGTCCGAAGGGCCGCGCAGGCGCCAGTCGTTGCCGTCGACGGTGGGGCGGGTGGGGTCGGTGCCGGCCCGCATCGTCGGCGAGTCCTGGGAGTTCACGAGCACGGTGTGGAACGCCCATGACGACGAGGTGACGTTCCCGAACTGGTCCAAGAGCTCGACCTCGACGGCCGTGCCGGTCGACTGGGGCGTTTCCAGCCCCGTCTGGATGGTGGTGCCGGCGATCAGCCGGCGCATCGCGCTCGAGAAGCGGGCCGCCACGGGCGGGCCGGGGCGGACCGTGTAGGTCGCCGACGTCGCGTTCCAGGTGCGGTCCTGGACCTCGTCGGCGTACACGTTCCAGGTGGTCGCGCCCACCAAGGTGTCGATCAGATAGAAGGAGGTCGTGTGGCTGCCCGGGTAGAGCCGCGCGAAGCCGACCGTCGGCGTGAAGGCGTTCTGGTCCGGGCTCGAGAACTGCGTGCTCCCGAGCGAGTCCGAGGTCAGGCGGAACTCGACGTAGGTCTTGCCCGCGTCCTCCTGGCCGCCGAGGATGGCGGAGGGGTTCGCGAACCGGTCCTGCACCTGCATGAACAGCGTCTCGCTGGTGGCGCCGGCCAGCAGGCCCGAGGCGGCCAGCGCCACGACGCCGGTCCGGCTGATGTTGTCGGGCAGGACGTTGACGTACTGGCGCGTGGACGCCAGCACGCCGTCGCGGTCCGCGGCCTGGATGACGGGCGCGACATTGAAGCCGAACGGATAGGGCCAAAGGGCGGGGTAGTTGCTGGACGCCCGGGTGTCCAGGTAGTAGAACGTCGTCTCGTAGGAGAGGGTCGGGATGGTGAGCGAGCTCACCGGCGTCAGGAAGGTCGGAGGGTTGCCGGCGGCGATGTCGCTCGCGGCCGCGAACGAGAAGGAGTCCAGCTGGTCGGAGGACAGGCGCGAGACCGTCGACAGGTTCACGACCAGCGTATGCGTGGTCACCGCCGGGTTCGAGAAGGCGTCCTGGACCTGGGCCTGGAAGGAGCGCAGCGTGACGCCGCCCAGGTCGTAGACCTTCCCGGCCACCTGCCGGTTGACGGGGTTGCCGAAGCCCAGCTTCACCGGGTCGGCGGGGTTGATGCGCATCAGGAAGGTCGCCGACGTGACGTCCACGGTGGTCGGCGTGATCTGCAGGGTCCAATACCCGGGGCGCCCCCCGTAGGACGTGTTCACCGAGGGGTTGGCTCCGGAGTAGGACGACATCGCGTCGCGGTAGCGGAACGAGGTGTCCGTCAGGAAGTCCGGGATCGAGATGCTGGCGACGAAGTTGAAGGGCGAGTTCGGCTCGGTGAAGCCGAAGTCGCCGTTGGTGGTGAACGGCGTCCCCAGCCGGAAACCGCGCGCCTCGCGGACGGCCCGCTGGGCCGCCGGCACCGAGAGGGTGATGTCGGTCTGGCCCTGGTCGGTCGGGTTGCCGAAGTCGTCTAGGCGCCGCACGACGAAGTCGCCGCCGCCGGCCGGCAGGCTCGTGGCCGGCGCGGCGGGCGTCGTCGAGACGAGGATCAGCTGCGACGGCTTGCCGCCGGTGGTCAGGAGGGACCCCGACAGGTTGCGCTGGTTGAGGATGTAGGGCGTGAGGTTGCCCGGCGGCGTGCTCGTCGCGATCCACACGCGCGCGGAATGGCCCGCCAGGCTCGACACGCGGTAGCCGAGCGCGAAGTTGACGTTGTCGGCGTCGCCGTTCTTGCCGACGCGGCCCTTGGCGTCGGTCAAGACGACGGTGGACTGGCCGATCTCGACCCACCCGCCGCCGGGGTCGTACATCAGCGCGCCCGTCGCGCCGCTGACGTCCACCACCTCGAGACGCACGGGAGAGCTCGACACGACGGCGTTGTTGAAGGCGTCCGAGAGCTGGCCCGTGATGGCCTGGATGCCCGGGTTGAGGATCGAGCCGGCGCGGACCGAGATGACCTGGCTCGTGGGGCCGGGGTCCACGGTCACCGCCCCGGGGTTGCCCGGCAGGATGGTGACCGTCGGGGACTGCGAGAAGGGCGCGACGTCGGTGTGGATGAACGGGTTGTCGGTCTGCACGGCCTTGATCGTCCGCACGCCCGCCTTCTTCAGGATGAAGGCGTTGGGAAGGGACTTCACGCCCTGCTCGGCGGCCAGGAACGGGGCGATAGACGGGCTGAACACGGGGTCCTGCGGGGGCGCGAACGATTCGCCGGCGCCGACGCCCAGCTGGACGGACTTCGTGTAGAGGTTCGTCCCGGTGGACAAGACGTTGTGGAACTGGTCGTGCGCGATCAGCGTCACCGGGAACGCCGAGCCGGCCGCCGCCGACGAGGGCACGTTGCCGAAGTGCAGGTGGTGCGCCGGCCCGGGGAGGACGCCGAACTCAGCCGAGGCGGCCGTCGCAAGGGACACGACCGACGGGGAGATGGTCGCCGCGACGATTGTGTAGGAGGACAGCGCCGTCAACGGCACGATCGGGAACGCCCAGGTGCCGACGTTCAAGGTCGCGGAGGCCGGCGACACGATCTGCGAGTCCCGGGGCATCTGGACCTGCACGGTCGGCATCGCCGGGATGGGGTTCGTGTCCTGCGTGCCGCCCACCCGGTTCGACGCGATGTTGTAGAAGTCGTCGATGAGGTTCACGGTGACCTGGAAGCCCGACTGCGGCATCGTCATGGTGAAGGGCGACGGCGTCCCGGTCTTCCCGGCGGTGTCCCCGTTGGCCAGCGCCGCGCAGACCGAGGTGAGGTCGCACTTGCCCTGCACCGCGGTCTCGCCGGGCAGCAGCACCATCATCCGCGCGGCCGAAGAGGCCCAGACCTTGAACTTGGCGGAGACGGCGCCCGGGGCCTGGGCGCGGCAGACGGCCGGGATGTTCCCCGAGCAGACCTCGTCGACGGCCTGGATGTCGGGGGTCACCGAGAGCACCGCGCTGGTGGACTTGCTCACCAGCGTCACCTGGATGCCCAGCGAGCCGAACGAGAGCGGGACCGGCACGACCCCGGGGTCCTTGTCGTAGGGGTCGTTGGTGGCGAGGAGGACGTTGGGGCCGGAGGCCAGCTCGTTGAAGACGTTGTTGTAGATGTCGACGAGGTTGACCGTCGCCTGGAAGGGCGCGCCGGCGGTCTGCGTGCTGATGACGCCCGAGCGGCCGCCGTTGGGATAGACGCCCAGGCCGCCGACGTTCTGCTCGCCGGGCAAGAGCATCTGCAGGCCCACCGGGAAGTTGGGCTTCACGGTGAAAGTCGAGGTGAACGGGGAGTCCTGCAGGCCCGAGAAGAAGAAGTCCTCGGCGACCAGCTGATGCCAGGTCGCCGCGGCGACCAAGGTCGCCTGCAGCGGCGGGTTCGTATAGCCGACCGTGAAGTCGACCGCCTCGGTGGCCGCCGTCACCGAGAACGGGGAGCCGGTCGGGGTCCGGACCTTCACGGTCGCGGGGCGGCCGGTCACCAGGTTCAGGAACTGGTCGACGATGCCGACCGTGACGGCGAAGGAGTCGCCCGCCCGCAGGCCGACCGAGCCCGGCGAGCCGGCCTTGCCGGAGGGCGACCCGGGGTCGAAGGTCTCGCCGGGCAGGAGGGTCAGCAGGTTCTTCGGCAAGCCGGCCGTCACCGTGATGACCGTGCTGGTGTCGGTGACGACCGAGGGGCCCCACGGCGGCGGGGTGGTCAAGAGCTCCGCGCGGACCGTGTTCTGGCCGGCGCGGCGGAACACGACGTCCACCGGCGCGCTGCCGACCAAGGTGAACGTCGCCGGCATGAGGGCGGCGTAGGGGTCGCTCGAGGTCAGCCGGATCTGCTGGCTGGCCCCCGGCGTCAGGTTCCAGAAGGAGTCGGTGATCTGGACGGTGGCCGTCAGCGTCGAACCCGCGGGGATGGACCCGACCGTGCCGCCGCGGCCGTTCGAGGTCGAGCCGGCCACGCTGAACTGGGACGGCACCAGCAGCCGCAGGCGCGTCGGATTGGACGCCACCATCGTGAACGTGCTCGACACCGTCCCCGCCAACAGCGGCTGCGTGCCGCTCTGGTCGGTGATGGTGAACGAGCGCACGCCGGCCGTCCGCAGCGAGACCGAGGCCACCGCGACGCCGTCGGCCATCGTCAGCGTCCAGGAGCTCTGGGCGAACCCGTCGTCCGAGGTCAGGCGGATGCCCGTCTTGTCCACCGTCGGCGTGAAGTTGAAGCCGGGGTCCACCGCGCGCAGGCGGATGGTGATGAACTCGCCGGCGGTCTCGATGGCGGGCAGCCCGGTCACGCCGACCCCGTCCACCTGCTGCTGGGGCCCGAGCAGGGCCACCATCTGCGAAGGCGTCGACGGGAAGACCTTGAAGCGCGTGGACTCGCCGGCCAGATACGGGTCGCCGGAGGCCGTCGAGGCGCGGATGACCCAGCCCGACACGGTGGACTGGGTGACCAGGAAGGTGCCCGTCGAGAGCGCCTGGCCGTTGACGGTCGTGATGTTGCCCATCAGCGCCAGACGGTTGTTCGGGTCGTCCGAGGTCAGCTTGAAGGTCGAGTTGAAGCCGGGCGGCATCCGGTTCCAGTAGCGGTCCACCAGGTTCACGGTCACCGTGAAGGTCGCCCCGGCGAGCTCGCTCAAGGCCGCGGCGGTCGTCTTGCCCAGCAGGCCCGTCGCCCCGCCGCGGGACGTCTCGGTAGGAACCAGCACCTGGAACTGGTAGGGCGCATCGGGGTTGACGACGATGCCGCTCACCGAGGCCGGCGCCAGCGGGGAAGCGTCCGTCGTGGCGATGCTCACGGCCCAGGGGCCTCCGACCGGGTCGACGACCGTGTTCGAGTAGAACGTCACGGCCACCACGCGACTGCCGCCGGTGACCGCGAAGTCGGGCACGTTCGGCGCGTACGGGTCGGTCAACGCCAGCCGGACGCTCGGCTCGAGGCAGTCCGGCAGCGCCCCGCCGGCGGGATATTCGGAGCAGACCACGGGGTTGTTGAGCGAGTCCACGACGAAGACGCGCAGCGGATAGCCGTGGCCCGCGGCCGTGGCGACGGGGGTCCCGACGTAGCCCGACGGCGAGCCTTTGTCGGGCTGGACCCCGTCCGGGAGGGCCAGGAGGCGCGCCGGAGTCCCGGGGTCGACGAGGAGCACCGAGGAGGTCGAGGCCATGACGTTGGAATTGGCCAGCGGGACGACCCAGACGCTCGAGCCCCCGCCCAAGGCCGTCGCCGAGGCCAACGTCACCGAGAAGACGTCCTCGCCGTCCGCGTTCAGGACGCTGTCGGCAGGCAGGACGGCGTAGGGGTCCGAGGAGAAGAAGCGCAGCGTGATGGGCACGCCCGCCGCGATGGGGTAGAAGTTCGCGTCGGTGAGGCGCACCGTGACGTTGAACGGGGTGCCCGCGATGAAGGGCTGGACGCCCGGCGTCCCGCCGTCCCGGTCGGCGTTCCCCGCCCGTCCCAGCGCGCCGACGTTGCCGGGGTCCGGGGTCTGGCCCGGCGCCAACAGCGACAGGCGCGAGGCGGCCACCGTGAAGCTGCTCGAGGTGTTGGAGGCCACGCCGCCCGCGGACACGGTGACCGTCCGCGCTCCCGCCGTGACCGGGGTGAACGTGAACGTGGTGACGCCGTTGACCAAGGCCAGGGTGGGCGTCGGGATGACCGCCGAGGGGTCGTCGGATGTCATCGAGACCGCCCCGTTGGCGAGCACCGTGTTCCACTGGATGTCCACCGCGCGCACCGTGAAGGTGAACGGCGTCCCGGCGGGGACCGTCGTCGACTGGTTGACCGTGCGGCCGCCGAGCGTGCCCGTGTCGTAGGGCGGCTTGCCGGGGGTGTACGTCTCGCCCGGGATGATCGCGACCAGCTTCATGTTGGTGTCCGGGTCGACGCTCAGGCCGGAGACCGTGAACGTCGCCAACTGCGGCGTGATGTTGTCCGTGTCGACCGCCGACGCCGACATAAGCGCGGCGGCCGTCGACGTGCGCGGCGTGAACGAAAGCGCCGCCTGGCCGCCGACCAACGGGATGGCCGGCTGCGTGGAGGCGTAGACGTCCGAGACCGTCAAGGCGACCGTGCGTCCGTCGCCCGTAAGGTTCCAATAGTCGTCGGTGGCCCTCAGCGTCGCCAGCACGCCGAACCCCGCGCGGAACAGCTGCGGCGAGCCCGTCTTGCCGACCGGTGAACCCTCGGCCGCCGTCTCGCCGGGCAGGAGCAGCTGCAGCCGCGTCGCGGCGCCCGGATTGACCGCGACCCCGTAGACCGTATAGGAGCTGTAGACGGCGGCGTTGTCCACCGCGCTGATGGTCTGCAGCGGCAGGGCGCCGCCGGTGCGCGTGGCTGGGATAAACGACATCGCGCGCGTGCCGTCGATGAGCGAGAGGCTGGGCGGCACCAGCCCCCGCGTCGCCATGTTGGCGTCCGAGAAGTCCAGGCGCACGTTCGGCAGGCTCAGCGAGCCGATCCAGGTCGTCGTCCCGAAGACCGTGTTGAAGAAGCGGTCGACCAGGCTGATGCGCACCGTCACCGTCGCGCCGACTCCCAGCGTCCCCGCCGCGTTCTTGACGCCGGTCACGGAGCCGGGCTCCTGGACCATCGGCGGCACGAGCAGCTGCAGGCGCCACACCCCGAGGTCCTGACGCGCCGGGCTGACCGCGACGCGCGTCGAGCTCTCGACGAACGGGGCCGTGCCGGGCTTGGCGGTGAGGATGGTCGTGGTGGAAGCGACGGGCAGCCAGACGGGGTACGTGGTGGCGCCCAGGGCCAGGGTCACCGTCGTCCCGGTCTGGGCGTAGGCCGTGTTGGCCTCCAGCCAGACGTTGGGCTGCTGGAACTGGGAGGGCTCGTACGGGTTGAAGAACTGGTCGGCGGCGTAGACCGTCGCCGTGAAGGTGGAGCCCGCCTCCTGCTCGAGAGGGACGCCCGTCTTGCCGGTGGCGTAGCCCGAGTCCACCGTCTCGCCGGGCAGCCGCACCAGCAGGTTCTTCGTCGCCGAGGCCGCGTTGGCCTGGACGCGGACGACCTGCGAGTTATGCGAGCCCGGCGTCCCGGCCCCTTCCGCGGCCAGCGTGGTCTCCGTCGTCGGCCCGGGGACGGTCCACAGCGCGCCCTTCTTCGAGCGCAGCAGGACGGGGGCCGTCATCACGCCCGCCGACCACGCGCCCGGCACGATGGCGTCGCCGCGCGGGTCGGTGTGGGAGATGGTCACGCCGACGGGCGAGCTCGACGGCACCGTGTTGAAGAACTGGTCGGTGACGCGCAGGGTCACGAAGAACGTCTGCCCGGCCGTGCTGATCGCGACGGCGCCGCTACGGCCGGAGGTCGTGCCGGGCGCCTGCAGCTGGCTGGGCACCGTCAGCAGGATGCGGTCCGCCGCGCCGGGGTTGACGGTGATCGAGCCGGTCGAGCCGGCGATGGAGGCGTTGAGCGGGTTGCTCTGGAAGACGCGCAGCGAGCGCGTCCCGGACATGCGCAGGCGCACCGTGAAGTCGTGCACGCCGTTGTCGGCGGCCGTGAACTTGTAGTCGGCCGGGAAGGTCACGCCGTCGTTGGATTCGGGGGCGCCCGCGTCGAGCGACTGGAACGTCACCCAGTCGGCATAGTCGGCGGCGAGGTTGCTCAAGTCGTCTAAGGCGGTCACGCGGACCGTGAACGGATCGCCCGCGACGTACGGCGGCGGCGCGCCGAAGATCTCGACCCGGAAGCTCTGGGCCGGCGCGGCGACCTTGAACTTGTACACCGGGATGCCGACGTCGGAGGGGAGCGTCAGGTTCCCGGCGCGGTCGCGGGCGCGGGTGCGCACGAAGTAGACCTTGCCGCGCGGCCACTTGGTCGCCCCGGCCCCGGCCCCCAGGCCCGTGTAGTCCCAGTCGAACGTCGTCGTGTCGTAGTTCGAGGCCGCGACCCAGCGGCACGCGCCGGCGGTCGCCGCGGTGCAGATCACGTCCGGCGCGCTGACGATGTCGACGAAGGCCGTGCCGTTCCAGTACTTGTCCCCCCCGGTCTCGACGGTGTTCGAGAAGGAGTCCGTCTGGCGGATGGTGAACAGGACGTCCGAGGGCAGCGCGACCGAGGAGCGGTTGAGGGCCTGCCCGGGCAGGCCGGTCGGGGTGACGTCGAAGGCCTTGCCGATGATGTGGACGAGGTCGTCTTCGGTCTCGCCGTCGCCCTTGCCCGTGTTCGTCAGGATGGTCGTGGTCGGGGTGCTCGAATCCACCAGCCACGACGACATCGCCGAGTTCGTCGGCTCGGCGTTGTTGACGGCGTCGAGGCCGAGCTTGCGGAACTGGTAGGTATGGCCGTTGGCGAACGTCGTCTGCGGGGTGCCGATGGACTTCTGCCAGGCGCCGCCCGCCAGCGTCGCCGGCCAGGGCGGCGGCTCGGCCGTCAACGAGAAGGTCGAGGCGACCGCGTCGAACCACTGCCCGGTCGTGGCGTCGTACATGTTGTAGGACACCCCCGACAGGCCGGCCGGCAGGTCCACCGCGGTGCCCCCGATCACGCCCAGGTCCGCGGGGCGGTAGAAGCCGTTGGCGAACGGCGTCGACAGGTAGGTCACGGGCGGCGTCGCGTCGAAGGTGAACTGGAGGGTCGACACGGCCGTCTCGAAGTTGGCGGCCTTGTCGTAAGCGCGCGTGTTGATGTAGTAGGAGGAACCGGTCTGGAGCTGGCCGTCCGGCGGCAGGCCGTTGCCGGACGCCATGATCCACTGGTAGTTCGGCGCGGCGCCCACCAGGCTCGCCGGGGCCGTGTAGAGGCAGGCCGTGTCGCCGAAGGACCCGATGAAGTCCCAGCACTTTTCGTCGGAGACGCGCCGGATGCGGAAGAGGACCTGGTTGACCTCGGAGGCGATGACCCCGCCCAGGATGGGAAAGGCTCCGTCGGTGGCCGTCCCGTACACCGTGCCCAAGGTCGCGATCGTCGACCCGTGGACGACGCTGGTCGCCACCGAGATGGGCTTGGTGTTGTCATAGACGAAGGTGGACGTCGAGTAGACCAGGACGTTCCCGGCGGCGTCGAAGGCCCGGGCGTTGATCGAGTAGCGCTGGTTTGACAGCGCGGAGAAGGCGGGGACGGTGGACACCGACCAGCCGAAGGCGCCCGCGACGCTGGCGCTGCCCTGGGCCGTGATCCACAGGTTCTCGTTGACCTCGAACTGGTTGTTGGCCGGGTTCCAGTAGCTGGCCGGGTCCGGCTGGTTGCGGATGCGGTACTCGACGCGGTTGACGTTGAAGTTGTCGTTGGCCGTGCCGGCGAGCTGCGTCAGCCCCGCGCAGTAATTGAGCGGCGAGCAGCGCTTGAAGGGCTCGGAGGCGAGCGTCACGTCGTCGAGCGGGAGCGTCACCGCCACGACCGGGGACTGCGGGTCGAACGTGAACGTGCTGCGGACCAGGAGGGTCCCCTGCTGGTTCGTCGCGCGGTCGATGGCGCGCGCCTCGATCGCGTACACGCTGCCGGTGGACATCTTGGCGGCCGGGGGCAGCTGGGTGGTCTTCGAGAAGGCGTTGGGCGGAGCCCCGCTCAGGTCGGTCGGCAGCCAGACGGTGATCGTGTCGTTGAAGCCGCCGCCGTCCCAGAACTTGCCGGCGTCGGAGCCGCTCAGGGACTGGATCTTGACCTGGACGTCGTTGACGTTCGAGGGCACCACCTTGGCCGTCACCTGGTCGGTGGCCGTGCCGCCGATGGAGGCCAGCTGGTTCAGATAGAAGCCGACGGCGTTCGCGTTGGCCGGGGAGGACTGCCGAGTCGGGGCGGTCACGCCGGCCGCCGGCTCCGTCGTGTCGAAGGTGAAGACGACGGGCTGCCCCGCGCGCTGCACTCCGGCGCGGGTCTCGGCCCGGACGCCGATCGTGTAGTTCACATCGTCGCCGAAGTTGAAGGTGGTCGACGAATAGCTCCAGGTGAAGTTCTTGCCGTCGCCCGAGTCCGTCAAGGCGGCCGTGAACCAGACGGGGGTCCCCGACAGGTACTGCGAGCCGTTCCAGAAGTTGCCGGTGCTGATGCGGAGGCTGATGGACGCGGATTTCACGCCGAAGAGGTCCGCCGCGGTGCCGGAGATGACGCTCAGGGCGTTGCGGGCGTCGAGGTCGACGGGCACCGTGATGGTCACGGTGGCCTCGGAGGACTCGTAGTTGAAGTCGCGCTGGTCGAGGAGGGTCTCCTGGTTGGCGACGGGCAGCGCGGCGTCGGTACCGCGCACCCGGATGCGGTACGTGCGGCCGTTGGCCAGGGTGGGCAGGCCCTGGCCGCTGTTGAGCGACCAGGAGTACTGGTTGCTCCCGAGGTGGGTCAACGAGTCCACGGGATAGAAGTCCTCGGTGCTCTTCGTGAACGTGCTGCCCCCGTTCCAGAACGCCCCCGCCAGAGGCCCGATCTCCTGGATGGAGACCGTCATGCTCGACTTATAGGTGGCCAAGGTCAGCGGGTCGTGCAGGCCGGCGCCCGGGTCCTGGTCGTTGACCGTGCCCTGGATCGCCGCCAAGGAGGCGTAGGTGGCGCCGCTGACGGGGAACGTCAGCTTCGAGACGGGCGGCTGGGTGTCCCAGACGAACGTGTAGTCGCGCCCCGTCCCCTGGTTGCCGCCGCCGAAGGCCTCGACCTTGTTGGCGGTGTTCGAGGAGATGCTCATCACCTGGTACTGGAGGCCCGGTGTCAGGACGTTCGAGGGCAGCAGCGTGTAGCTGAAGTTGCAGGGGATGCTGGGACCGGCGCTGCAGTTGATCCCCGAGACCGTCACCTGGCGCCACAGCGGGTCGGACGTGCCCGGCAGGACGAAGCCCGCGTCGTTGTACCACGAGGAGTCGGTGAGGCGCTTGACGGCGACGCTGACGGTGCTGACGGCGGCGTTCAAGTCCACCGCGGTGCCGGCGATGTTGGGCCAGACCGAGAGCGCGCGCGTGCTCGGCACCGTCACATAGCTCGTCGGCAGGTCGGTCGTGAACGTGAACGTCGCGGCGCTGATGCTCGAGACGTTGCCGGCCCGGTCGATGGCGCGCGCGTGGATGGAGTAGTTCTGGGAGTTCTTAAAGAAGTTCGACGGCAGCGTCCCGGTGGACCACAGCATGGTCCCGAGCGCCGGGAACCAGGCCCCGCTGTCGGCCTCGCCCCGGATGAACTTGAGCAGGTCGTTGGCGTTGTAGTTGCCCGGATCCCAGTAGAGGTCCACCGCGTCGTTGCGCTTGATGCGGACCTCGACGCGCTGGAGCAGCACGCCGTCGGCCGCGGTGCCCTGGATGGTCCCCAGCGAGCTGATGACGAGGCCCGGGCCCACCAAGGGGACCGTCACGAGGGCGTTCGGCTTCTGATTGTCGAACACGAACGTGAACGTCGCCACCGGGGCCGAGACGTTGTCGGCGTAGTCGATGGCCCGCGCGTTGATGGAGAACTCGTTGCCCGTCACGAAGGAGACCGTCGTCGTCGCGTGCGTCCAGTCCGCCGTCGAGTTCTCGACCCCGACGGTCGCGGTGAACCACCCCGCGCCGGCGGCATGGGCCGTGTCGAGCAGGGTGAATGCGGAGCCGTCCCACCAACGGCCCGGCGAGAGGCTGTTGTTGCGCGTGCCGACCTGCACGGCCCGGACGGAGGAGTCGAGCCCCCCCTGGCCGGTCTCGGAGACGTCCAACGGGTCGTCGGCGTAGCCCGCCACCGTGGGAACCGACGCCATGTAGGCGCCCGACGGCGCGGTGATGGTGGTGACGGGCGGCGCCGAGTCCCAGTTGAACTCCTCGAAGGTCGTGTTCGAGACGTTCCCCACCAGGTCGGTCGCGCGCACGTCGACGGTCATCTTCTGGTTGTCGTTCCAAGCCGTCGGCGTGGAGACGGCCGGCGGGGTGTTCCAGGTCCAGGTGGTCGTCCCCTCCATCGTCAGCCAGGTGTTGGCCGCCGCGGTCCAGCCCGACCCCGTCCAGTAATTGTCGTCGAAGGAGCGCTTGACCCGGACCTCGACGGAGGCCGGCCGCGCGACCGCGTAGCCCGCCGGATAGGCGGCGTCGGAGCCCGTCCCGCGGATGGGGTCCACCGGGTTCCCCCAGGATTCGGCGCCCGTCAACGCGGGGCTGTAGTACTTGTTGAGGCTGTGGGTCAGGGCCCCGAGCGGGGGCTTCGTGACCGCGGCGGTGGGCTTCGTGTTGTCGATGTAGAACGTCGACGTGGAGGCGCCGACGTAGGCGTTCCCCGAGCGGTCCTGCGCGTACGGGAACACGCGGAACTCGCGGCCCCCGACGGTGCCGTCGTTGAGTTGGGCGATCAGCGAGGTGTCGAAGCTCCAGGTCGTCGCCAGCGCGCCCGGGACCGCCACGACGGCCGCCTGGTCGGCGTAAGCGGTCGTGAAGCTCGAGGGCACGACCCCCGTGTTCCAATAGTAGGTGGTTCCGGAGTCCAGGTAGCTCAAGACGACCCGGACGCTCTGTACGCCGGCGTAGTTGTCGGTGACGGTGCCGGAAGCCAGGACCACCGTCTTGCGCGGCGCCTGGTCCGAGGGGCCCGTCACGGCGGCCGCCGGGGCCGTGATGTCATAGACGACGTTCGTCCGGCGCAGCGGGTCGAGCGGGGCCTCGTTGGGCGTCGGCGAGGCGTCGTCGACGCCGCGCGCGGAGATGGTATAGGTCCGGTCCGGGACCCAGGTCGTCGCGATGTTGCCGTTGTCGTAGACCCAGTTGCCCTGCGACGGGCTGAGCGCGGTGAAGTTGCCCGCGCGCGGGTTGAACCAGGAGTCGGTCTCGTTGCAGGTCGGGCAGGCCGAGAAGAAGTTGCCGCCGTTGTCGTAGTAGAAGGTCGTCGTGCCGAGCAGGTATTTCACCTGCACTCTGACGTTGCCGACGTCGTGGACGCCCGCGTTATAGCCCGCGGCCGGGTCCGTCACGTTGCCGGTGACGATGCCCATGCTCTTGACGAAGATGTTCGAGGCCGACGGGTTCGTGAACGTCACGACGGGCGTGGAGACGTCCGCGTAGAACGAGAACGAAGACCCGTTGAGGACGTATTCGGTCTGGGATTGGATGTTGCCCGCCTGGTCGTGCGCCGTGGCCCAGAGGGAGTAGAAGTGCTGGTCTTGGAAGGGCGGCGTGCTCCCATAGACCCAGTCCGTGCCGCTGATGGAGGCCCGGGTCGTGATGAAGCTGGTCCAGGCGGTGCCGTTCCAGTACTGCACGAACGGGCTCGAGGGCGTCCCGTGGTCCTTGAGGGTCAGTTCGACCATGCTGAGCAGGCCCGGGGAGCTGTCCGAGACGGTGCCCGATACGGTCACCGCCGAGTAGGTGCTGCCGCGCACCAGCGACGTGATGGTGGCGGTCGGGATGGCGGTGTCGAAGATGAAGGTGTTCTTGGGGGTCGACACGTCCTCGATGTTCCCGTTCACGCCGCCCAAGGTCAGGTCCTCGCCGCGCGCGAAGACCTGGTAGGTCTCGTTGGTGGTCCAGGTCACGCTCGCCGGGACGGCGGAGAAGGACCAGGAATTGCCGGGCTGGTTGTACGTCGCGGAGTTGAACTGGGGGTTCGACACCCACTTGCCCAAGGTCTGGTCCCAGGAGTCGCCGTTTGAGCGCCGGATGCGCACGTCGATGAAGCGGATGCCGGCCTGCACGCCGCCGTTGAGCGGGTCGGTGACGCCGCCGGCCAGCGTCGGGTACACGTTGACGAAGCCGGCCGCGGGGAAGGTCAGCGTGCTCGTCGGCGATGTCCGGTCGATCTTGTAGCTGGCCGAATGGGCGAAGCCGGAGGGCACCTCGGGGATGCCCGCGATGTTCTTGCCGCGGATGCTCAGCGTGAACGTCGTGTTGTTCAAGAGCGGCGGCAGGATGTCGGCGCCGGCGCCCGGATAGGCCCAGTTCCCGGAGTTGAGCGTCGCGTTGCGGATCGCGGACCCGCCGCCGCAGCCGATCCAGCCGCCGGCGCCGTTCCAGCACTGGGCGGTGTCGGCGCGGTCGATCTGGAGCTCCAAGGCGTAGGTGTCCGGGTTGGCCGCGCCGCTGAAGGCGGAGAGGTCCTTGTAGTGCGCCGGCGCCGGGACGGTGATGGCCGTGGTGGCCGGCGGCGGTTGGAAGACCCAGGCCCGGCGCGCGGGCTGCCCCGAAGCTTGGAGGGCGTCCTGGGCCGACCCGGCCTTGTCCGTCGCGCGCGACATCACGACGTAGTCGCAGTTGACGAGCAGGGCGGGGTCGATGAATGCGGAGGTGAAGCTCCATTCGCCGGTCGTCGGGTTCCAGTTCGCCGGGTTCCAGATGGGGACGCCCGCCGTGTTGACGAAGATGTGGCCCGATTCCGCCCAATAGTTGTTGGACAAGCACCCGGAGCCGCCGCCCAGGGCGTTGCCGTTGGCGAGGATGGAGACCTCCATCCCGCGCACGCCCGAGGAAGAGCCGTTGATGGCCAGGTCGGCCGCCGTGCCGACGATGTTGGCGAGGCTCGTCGAGACGCCGAGGTCGGCCACCGACGGGAACGTGATGGCGGAGCGCGGGGTGGCCACGTCCACGATGACGAGCGCCTCCGCGGTCTGGGCCGACGTCGGGAACAGCCCCTGGTTGCCCGCCCGGTCCCGGGCGCGGACGCGCAGCTTGTAGCGCCGGCCGTCGGCGCAAGTCCCGGCGCAGCTGTTGGCGTGCGTCCAGTCCGTGGGCAGGGAGCTCAGCGACCAGGTGCTCGCGAAGAGCCCCGCGGTCGTGGCCGTGCTGCCCGCCTGCCAGGAGGCGGTGTGCCCGGTCCAGTAGACCTGGGCCGGCAGCGTGTGGGGCGCCCCCGAGATGTCCTCGAGCTGGAGCTCGACCGCGGCGACGCTCGACACGACGAGCCCCCCGATGCCGAACTGGTCGTTCCAGACGCCCGAGGACGTGGTCAGGCCGTTCGTGCTGACATAGACGACCGCGGCGGGGGCCAAGAACGCGGTGGTCGGCGTCGAGCGGTCGAGCACGAACGAGATGGTGGTCACCGACACCTCGCGGTTGACCGGGTTCGCCAAGTCGCGCGCCTGCACCGCCACCTTGTAGAGGTAGCCCTCGGTGAAGTCGGCCTCCGGCAGGACCGTGGAGTCCGAGCCCCAGGCGCCGACGCTGCCTCCCGGGAAGCCGTTGACGAAGTACTGGACCGGCAGGTTGAAGCCGGGGTCCGTCCCCACGACGAAGCTCCCCAGGCCGTTGTGGTAGCCGGTGGTGCCGGCGGAGTTGAGCTGGAGCACCTTGAGGTTGACGGCGATGGCCCCCAGCATGCCGGCGCCGTTGGCCTCGTCGGCCGCGGTGCCCGAGATGGGCGTCACGGCGCCGGTCTGGTAGGCCAAAGACGGGTAGGTCGAGCGGGAGACCGGCGCGAAGTGGTCGATGGTGAAGTTCCCGTCCTCGCCCGGGGGCGACCACACGGTCGTCGTCGAGCGGTTGAGGTTGCCGGCGGCGTCGGTGCCGGCCACCCACACAGAGTAGCGGATGGGATTGGGGAGCGCCGCGTAGGCCGCAGCGAAGTCGGGGTCGTAGAAGCTCCAGGTGGAGGTCCAGATCTGGGCGTTGAACCAGGTCTCGGTGCTCGCGAAGGCCGAGCCGTCCCAGAAGCTGCCGTTCTGCTGGCGCAGAGCCACCTGGATGCGGCTCATGCCGGAGGCGTCCGTGAAGGAGCCGGTCAAGGTCGACGGGCTCAGCACGAAGTCCCCGGGGGTGGGCCCGGTGACCGTCGTCGTCGGCGCCGTCTGGTCGTAGGTGAACGCGAAGGTCTGGTCCACCAGCTCCGAGTTCTGCGAGCGGTCCACCGCCCGCACGCGGAGCGTGTAGTTCACGCCGTCGACCCACGGCGGGATGGTGTCGCCGAAGGCGGGATAACTCCAGGCCGCCGGCGAGCCGGGGGTCGAGGCCGTGAGGCGGTAGGTCTGGCCGGACTGGAAGCCGCCCTGACCCACCGTCCCCTTCCAGTAGTTGCCGGAGACGGTCTCCTGGACGGCGATCTCCACGCGGTCGAGGAGGCCGGCCGTCTCGCCGCCGAGGTTGACGACGTCCAGCGCCGTGCCCGAGATGACGGTCGGCTGGTTCCGCGGCTGAGGAGAGACGCTCGGCGAGAGGATGGTCGAGGAGGGCTTGTTGGCGTCGTAGAGGAAGTCGCGGTCGAACGGCACCGCCGTGGTGTTCCCGGCCGTGTCGACGCCGAGGACCGAGGCGCGGTAGCGCTTGTTGGGGACGAAGTTCGGGCCCGTGAAGGTCCACGGGGCGGTGGCGGACGCCACCGCGTAGCTCGAGGACGCGACGACCCACAGGCCGGTGCCCACGTGCCAAAAGCTGACGTCGTCGAGGTTCTGGATCTGGACGAGCACCTGACGGACGCCGGCCGGGGTGTCCGACGCGTTGCCTTTGAGCTGGGGCATCGTGCGCGCGGGGCCGTAGTACTGGTCCGGGGCGGCCATCGGCGTCGAGAGGGAGAGCGTCGGGCCGATGCGGTCGAGGATGACGTAGTTCGTCGCGGCCGCCGAGAGCTGGCCGGCGAAGTCCTTGGCCTGGAAGGAGACCCCGTACTGCGTGCCGTCGGCTTCGATGATGGTCGGCGCCGTCTGGCCCAGGATGTTCCCGGGATAGGCCCAGGAGACCGTGCCGGTGGAGCCGGTCACGTCCACGGGGAGGTTCGTCGGGTTGAGCGTCCACACCGAGCCGTTCCAGTAGGCCTCGGGGGCGCCGGCGACCTTCGTCGTGATGCGCAGATAGTAGCTGGCCGCCCCGGCGAGGTCGGAGTTCGCCGTGCCCGAGACCGCGTTCAGGTTCTGGATGAAGGCCCCGTCCTGGTGGGAGACCACGGAAACCACCGGCGGGGTGCCGTCCACCGTGAAGTCCACGAAGTCGCGCCCGACGACGCCGGGCGCCGACAGGTTGCCGACCACCGTCCCGGTGGACACCCGCGCGCGGTCGCGGGCCCTGATCATCGCGCGGTAGGGCTTGTCCGAGACCCAGTTCGCCTGGTTGAAGAACACCTCCCAGGAGCCGGTCCAGGTGGCCGTCGCCCAGCTGGCCTCGGCCGTGGTCGTCGCGCAGAAGTTCGACGGGGCGCAAGCCGCCGAGTTGAAGTAGAAGCTCGTGGCGCCCTGCATGTACCAGATGAGGGTATGGACGCCGGTGTCGAGGATAGGGTCGCCCTTATAAAGGAAGGCCTCGGCGTCCGTCGCGGTGCCGGTCAGGCCGCTGCCGCCCGAGAGGACCGAGGGCTGGTAGGCGCTCAGGTGGACGGGCTTCGTGAACCCGGCCGTGGGCGGGTTCTTGTCGATGTGGACCGCGCGGCTCGAGATGACCGACACCGGCGAGCCCGAAGGATTGCCCGCAGCGTCGGACGCGGTCAGGGTCAGGACATAGGTCGACGCGTTGATCAGCTGGCCGGTCAGCGAACCGTTGGTGTACTGCCAGGGGTCAGTGCCGGTCACCGACAGGTCGCTTGAGCCCGAGCAGCTGCCGAAGGCCGCGCCGTCGAAGCAGGAGTTGTCGGAGGGGCGGCGCACCCGGACCTTGACCGAGGTGACGCCCGACTTCTTCGGCCCGGAGGCGCCCCCCGGGTCCGTCGCGGTCCCGGTGATGGTGTCGAGGTTCATGTAGACCTCGCCCGACGAGGGCTGGATGAACCAGGGGGCCGGCGGCGTGGTGTCCCATACGAACGTGAACTGCTTCATCAAGGACGGGTTGCTCTCCTGGTTGCCGGCCTTGTCCTTGCCGAACATGAAGAGCGTGTAGTCGATGCCGTCCCGCAACGCCGGCTGGGCAAGGGTAGCCGAACTCCAGTCAACGACCGCGTTGGAAGTCGCCGAAGTCATCAGGTCGGCCGCTACCCCCTGGAAGGTCAACCCATCCCAGAATGGATTGACCACGTCCTGATTGTCCTTGAGACGAATCCAAACGTTGGTGATGCTCGCCGAGAGCCCCGCGGGGTTCCCGGGGTCGACCGCAGTGCCGATGATGGCGGGCAGGGCGCTCAAGCAGGCGTTCGCCCCGGGCTCGCCGGGGCACGCCGCGGCCGGCGGGCTGATGAATTCGCCGACGGGCTTGACGTCGTCGATGATGAACGTGCGGTCCACGGAAGGGACCGAGAGCTGGTTGGCGCTGTTGATGCCGATGACCGACAGGGTGTAGGAGGAGTTCGTCTGCGCGTAGACGCCCGCCGTCAACGAGCGCGACCAGTTCTGGGGAGCCCCGGCCGCCGGGTTGACCGAGGTGTAGGTCGAGGCGTCGTTGGTCCAGGCCGCGGAGGGGTCGAACCAATAGCTGGTGGGAGTCGCCAGACGTTGCAGCGAGACGCGCACACCGTCGGTGACGCGCAGGTTGGCGCCGGTGCCGATGACCGTGGTGACGTTCGCGTTGCCGGACTGGTAATGCGGGACGCCGGCCACGAGCGGCGGCTGGGCGACGTTGGCCACCGGGGCGGGCGTCTCGAGGTAAAAGGTGAGCTCCCGCGACCCCGGCATGTCCTTGACGTTGCTCCCCTGGTCCCGGGCCCGGGCCACCACGGTGAACGTGGACTTGTTGTCCCAGGCGACGCCCGTCGCGTCGAAGCTCCAGGCGCAGGTCTCGCCCGCGTCGCAGGTCCCGTTCTCGTTGCCGTCGATGCCGGCCACCTCGCCCGTGATGGTCCCCGAGGCGAGGAAGACCTCGCCGGGCTTCCACCCGGCCCCGACGCCGTTCCAATAGTTGTCGATGTGGCAGGGGCTGCCGCCGCAGAACTCTTCCTTGATGCTCAAGAGGACCAGGTCGAGGGAGCCGGGGAACACGTCCTTGGCCGTGCCGGTGATGGTGTTGACGGCGCCCTGGGAGCCGGCGGGCGCGGTGGCCAGCGAGTCCGGCTTCGTGGTGTCGTAGATGAAGGCGTTGGTCGCGTAGACCGTCTGGTAGTTGCCGGAGCGGTCGTAGCGCACGCGGGTCGAGACCTTGTATTGGCGCGGCGAGACGAGGTTCGCCGCCGAGAAGGCCCAGGTCCAGGCGCCCGAGGAGTCGCCGACGAAGCTCGCGGTGGACCAGACCGGCACCGAGGCCGTGAAGGTCGAGCCGCCGCCCACCCAGTAGGCGCCGCTCGACTCCTGGATGGCCACCTCCACCGAGGCGCTCGAGAGGCCGGACTGGAAGTTCGACGCAGCCGCGCCGGGACAACCCGCCTCCGACTCGGCCGGCAGGAAGCACTTGCGGTCGTCGGCCGTGCCTTGGATCTGGGTCAGCGAGGCGTTGACCGAGCCGTTGTGCGCCGGCGCCGAAATGCGCGCGACCGGCGTCGTCAGGTCCACGATGAAGGTGTGCGTCGTGAGCGCCGTCTCGACGTTGCCGGCGGCGTCCGTCGCGCGGCCGGTCGCGTCGTAGCGGTAGCCGTTGAGGTAGGTGATGCCGTCGGACTTGGACCAAGTCGGGTAGGGAGGAAGGCTCGTCACGTTCGCAAACGCCGGCTCGACCTGGTCGCTGCTCCAAGAGTTGAGCTGCGTCCACCATTCGCCGTCGGAACGCTTAAGCTTGAACTCCATACCCGTCACACCGGCCGGGGAGAGGCCCGGGTCGGCCGAAGTGCCCGAGATGGCCGCCAGCGTCGCGCTGTTGGCGAACTGGGCCGGGAAGTAGACGCGAGAGACCGGCTTGGTGTTGTCGTAGATGAACTTGATGGCCGGCGTCGAATCGGAGTTCTCGCCGGCGTCCAGTTGGGCGTCGGAGGGCGTCGGCGAGACGTTTCCGGCAAGGTCCCTCGCCCTGACCCACAACGTGAACTCAGTCGAATCCAGGAAGGCCATCGACGGGAAGGCCTTGCTCCAACTCGCCAGGCCGATGGCCGGCAGCCAGCGCCCGTGCTTGGTGCCGGCGGTGGTATCCCAATCGCCCAAGGAATTCGAGCTGCCGCCGTTCCAGTAACCGTTGAGCTGGTTTGATTTAAGCAGCACCTCGACCAACTCTAGCCCCGAGTTGCCGAACGCATTGTCATCGGCGATGCCGCTGATGGCGGACAAGGCCGCGGTGTTCTTGCTGGAGTTGGTCGTCGGAAACGTAATGCCCGCCGACGGCGCCTGGCTGTCGAATCGGAACGAAGAACCGACCCCGGCGTCCGTGGGCGTCAGCTGCTTGTTCGTCGCCTGGTCGATGACCAACGTCATGACGCGGTAGGTGTTGGAGGACTCCAGCAGCGCGACGGGGACGGGCGTCGACCAAGACAGGCTGTTGAACTGCTGCGTCACGGACAAAGAGGAGACACGGGTCCAGGCCCCGCTATTCTGGTTGTTGAGGGGGTCGGGCAGCGTGAAGCCGGGGGTCCCCCAGTTCCAGAAGTTGCCGACGCCGAACTGAGGGCCGTCGAGGTGTTGGACCGCCACATAGACGGCGGCCAGGCCGCCGGGGTTCGGACCCTGCTCCGCCCAGGTCCCGGAGAACTGGGCCAGGGTCCGGGTGCTTGAACCGTGGATCGGCACGGTCACGCCGCCGGTCGGACGGGACACGTCGTATTTGAACTCGAGCTTCTGCCCTGCGCCGGACGCGCCGGGGGAGGTGACGTCGTTGAGCCAGTTCCCGGCTTTGTCGCGGGCCTTGACGAACACCGTGTACGTCACGCCGTCACGGAACGTCGCGGCCTGGGAACCGAGGGTCTTCGACCAGGTGGACGGGCTGTAGAGCCAAGACGGGCCTCCCGAATAGGCCCGTGTGGTCCAGAAGATGGACACGTCAGGCCCGTGGTCGAAGGCCCCGGTCAAATGGTCATACCACATGTCGTTTGAGACGCCCGAAGAGACCGCCACCCAGACTTCGTTCACCCCGGCCCAAGCGTCGGAGACCGTGCCCGACGCGAGCTCCACGATGCGGTCCGCGTCGGCGCTGGGACCGTTGGAGTACGGCGGCGGCGTCGGCGGGGCGAACGGGAAGCGCACGTCGAGGACGGGCGGCGTCAGGTCGAATTTGAAGTCGTAGTCCCCCCCACCCGGCGCGGAACGGACGTTCCCGGCACGGTCGGTCAGTCGAACATAGATGCGGTATTGGCGCCCGTCCTGGAAGGCGCCCGCCAGGTCGTCGTAGTCCCAGTTGACCGTGCCGCTGACGCCCGAGAAGGTCG
>SCTT01000263.1 GCA_004322435.1 bacterium | reverse complement strand
GAAGGGCCTCGCGGTCGAGCAGCAGGGTAGCCGCGTCACGAAGTACATCCACGCGGCCGAGAAGCTCGCCGGGCCGGCGTCGAAGGACCTGGCGGCGCTGTGCGTCCTTCTTTTGCGCGGCGCCCAGACCGCCGCCGAGGTCCGGGTGCGCACCGAGCGCATGTGCGAATGGAAGGACCCGGCCGAGGTCGAGGCGTACCTCGAGGGCCTCGTCACCCACGACCCGCCCGCCGCGGCCCGCCTGGCGCGCGGGCGCTACCATCACCTCGCGCTGGGGGCCCCGACCGGCCCGACCGCCCCGGCCCCCGCCCCGCCGTCTCCGGACCGCCTGGCCGCGCTCGAGGCGCGCGTCGCGGCCCTCGAAGAGCGAATCAAGAACATTTAGTAGGATAGCCGCGCTGGACATGGCATCCTATTTCGCCCGCCGCCTCCTTTTAGTCCTCCCCACCTTCCTCGGGGTCACGCTGATGGTGTTCGCCGTGACCCGCTTCGTCCCCGGCGGCCCGGTCGAGCGCATGATCGCCCAGGCCCAGCAGATGGAGGCCAAGGGCGGCGGCACGAGCCGCGTCGGCGCCTCGGCCCTCTCCGAATCGCAGATCCAGGAGCTCAAGGAGTACTACGGCCTCGACAAGCCCATCTTCGTGAGCTACGTGCAGTGGCTTTGGAAGGTCTTCCACCTGGACCTCGGCAACTCCTCGCGCTACAACGAGCCGGTCTGGGGCCTCATCAAGGACCGCTTCCCGGTCTCCATCTTCTACGGCCTGGTGACCTTGGTCCTCACCTACGGCGTCTGCGTGCCGCTGGGCGTCATCAAGGCGGTCCGCCATAAGAGCAAGATGGACAACGCCACCTCGGTGCTCGTCTTCATCGGCTACGCGGTCCCGAACTACGTGGTCGGCATCCTGCTCTTGGTGCTCTTCGCCTCCACCTGGGAGGTCTTCCCGTTGAGCGGCTTCACCGGCGACGGCTTCTCGGAGATGACGCTCTTCGGCAAGACCAAGGACCTCCTCTGGCACGCGGCCCTCCCTTTGAGCGCCTACATGGCGGGCTCCTTCGCGGTGATGACCTTCCTGACGAAGAACTCGCTGATGGACAACCTGGCCGCCGACTACGTCCGGACCGCCATCGCCAAGGGCCTGGACTTCAAGCGCGCCGTCCTGCGCCACGCGCTGCGCAACAGCCTCATCCCCATCGCGACCTCCTTCGGCAACGAGATCTCGCTGATCCTCTCCGGCTCCTTCCTCGTCGAGACCATCTTCAACATCAACGGCTTCGGCCTGTTGGGCTACGAGTCGGTCGTCGAGCGCGACTATCCCGTCGTGATGGGCATCTTGGTGCTCTCGTCCTTGCTGTTCCTCATCGGCAACATCCTCTCGGACGTCTGCGTGGCCCTCGTCGACCCGCGGGTCAAGTTCCAGTGATGCGCCTAGACCCCCTCACCCTCAAGAAGCTCAAGCGCTTCCGCACCATCAAGCGCGGCTACTGGTCGGCGGTCGCGCTCGCCGTCGTCATCGGCCTGTCCTTCTTCGCCGAGGTCTTCGTCAACAGCCGGGCCCTCCTGGTGCGTTACCAGGGACGTTGGTACCTGCCCACCTACGGCGCCGTCATCCCAGGCCGCGTGTTCGGGCTCGACTATGATTACGAGACGAACTACCGCAAGCTTTCCGAGACGTTCTCGGCGGCCGGCGCCGGCGACTTCGTCCTCCTCCCCCCCGCGCCCTACAACGCCTACGAGAACGACCTCCCGGACGGCGTCTACCCGCCGACCAGGCCGTCTTGGAAGGACCGCCACTATCTGGGCACCGACACCTCGGGCCGCGACGTGCTCGCCCGCCTCGTGTACGGCTTCCGGACCGCCATCCTCTTCGCGCTGATCCTGCTGGTCGTCAATTACACCGTCGGCATCTCCATCGGCTGCGCGATGGGCTACTTCGGCGGGCGCTTCGACCTGTTCTTCCAGCGCCTCATCGAGATCTGGTCGAACGTCCCCTTCCTCTACGTCATCATCATCGTCGCCTCCATCATGGTGCCGAACTTCTTCACGCTCATCATGATCATGGTCTTCTTCGGCTGGATGCACATGACCTGGTACATGCGCACCGCCGCGTACAAGCAGAAGACGCGCGAGTACGTGCTGGCGGCCCGCGCGCTGGGCGCCTCCGACGCCTACATCATCTTCCGCCACATCCTGCCGAACACCATCTCCGTCATCGTCACCTTCATCCCGTTCTCCATCTCGGGCGGCATCGTGTCGCTGACCTCCTTGGACTATCTGGGCTTCGGCCTGCCGCCGCCCACGCCCTCCTGGGGCGAGCTCCTGCACCAGGGGACCAGCCATCTGGACGCGGTCTGGATCGTCTCCTCCGTCGTCGTCTCGATGATCGTGCTCCTCACCGCCGTCACCTTCGTGGGGGAGGCCATCCGCGAGGCCTTCGACCCGCGCCGTCACGCCGTCTACGAATGAGGCCCCGATGACCCGACTGCTCCTGCTCGCCGCCCTCGCCCTGCCTTCCCTCGCCCATGCCGAGGAGGCCGTGTCGTGGGAGAAGGCCGTCCTGCCCGCCGGCGTCAAATGGGAGACCAACGACTCGGACCCCGTCTTCGCCGACCCCAAGGCCCAGAAGGGCGGCACGCTGCGCCACTACGAGCTCTCCTTCCCCCTGACCTTCCGCACCGTCGGCCCGGACTCGAACGACAGCTTCCGGCCCTACCTCCTCGGCAACCAGATGAGCCTCACCTACTTCCACCCGAACACGCGCCGGCCGGTGCCCGGCCTGGCGACCCACTGGGCCTACGGCGACGACAACAAGACCGTCTACTTCAAGCTCAACCCCAAGGCCGTCTGGTCGGACGGCGTGCCCGTCACCGCGATGGACTTCGCGTTCACGCTCGAGATGATGCGCTCGAAGCACATCGTCGCCCCCTGGTACAACGAGTACTACACGACGAAGCTCGACAAGGTGCTGATCTTCGACGACCACACCTTCGCCGTGGTGGGCCGGGAGAAGCGCAACCACCACGACATGCTCTACGACTACTCCATCCCCCCCCGACCCCGCCACTTCCACAAGCTCGACGAGAACTGGGTGCGCGACTACCAGTGGAAGGCCGAGCCCAACACCGGCGCCTACCAGCTCGGCAAGGTCGAGAAGGGCAAGGAGGTGGTGTTCGAGCGCAAGAAGGACTGGTGGGCGCGCGACCTCAAGTATTTCAAGAACCGCTACAACGTGGACCGGATGGTCATCACCGTCATCCGCGACCATAACATCGCCTACGAACACTTCAAGAAGGGCCTCTTGGACGGCTTCTCGGTGACCCTGCCGACCTTCTGGCACGACAAGGCCGTCGGGGACATCTACGACAAGGGCTACGTCCATAAGCTGTGGTTCTACGAGGACCGGC
>SCTT01000262.1 GCA_004322435.1 bacterium | reverse complement strand
GGGCTCCGCCGGGCGGGGGTGGCGGGCGAGGCACTGCTTGACCCGGCGCACGAGCTCCGAGACCTTGAAGGGCTTCTCGATGTATTCGACCGCGCCCAGCGCCCGCACCGTCTGCTCGAGGACGCGGGAGCCCCCGCCGCCGTAGGCCGTCATCACGATGACGGGGATGCGGCGCAGGTCGGGGTGGCTGTGGACGGCCTTGAGCACCTCGGCCCCGCTCATCCCGGGCAGCATCATGTCGAGGAGCACGAGGTCGGGGTCCGAAGCGAAGAGCTTCTTGTAGCCCTCGTCGCCCGAAAAGGCGTAGTGGACGTCGAAGCCCTCGAGGTGCAGGGCGGTGGAGATGATCTGCTGGATGGAGGCGTCGTCTTCGATGGACAGGATGCGCGACATGACTGACCTCCGATTGACCTTCCTGACTAATCCTGACCCCAAAGGCTCCGAAAATCAAGGGCGGGTGACTGTGACCTGGGTCACCGGGGGACTGGACAGACATCGGTGCCCGGGCTAAACTCAGCGGGTGACCTTCCTCATCGCCTTGCTCCTGGGCGTCGGGCTCCCCGTCGGCTGGTGGATCTTCAAAGAAAGCCGCCTGAAGAACCCCGCCGCCCGCTGGCCGGACGTGGCGACCGACCTGGGCCTCAGGTTCCTCCTCGACCCGCCGCGGATGGAAGGGCTTTATAAGGGAAGGAACTTCCGCATCGCCCCCGACCCCGCCGGCGCCGCGGTCGTCACCGGCCTGCGCGGGCGAGCGGGGCTGCGCTTCGAGATCGGGCCCAAGGCCCAGGTGGAGCAGGCGGCCGGCATGGTCGTCCACGACCGGGTGAGCTTAAACGACTCCGCCTTCGAGAAGCGCTACATGGTCCGCTCCACCCCCCTCGAGCTGGGCGAGCAGGCCGCCGACCCGTCCTTGCGCCAGCGCCTGCTCAAGCTCCCCGACCTCCACGTCATCGCGGTCTCCGACCGCGTCGTGGTGAAGACGCCCTTCCCCACCGACGCCTCCGAAGTCCGCACCTACCTCGACATCGCCTCCGCCGTCGCCGACTCCCTGGAGTAATTCCCTCACCCCTTCCCCCTCTCCCGCTTGCGGGAGAGGGACGGGGTGAGGGTTCCCCCAAATGACCAGCGCCCCGAGGGGGTCGGGGCGCTGGATCCTACCGGTAGACCCGCCGAGTGGTCTACAGAAATTCAGAAGGCGTCGAAAATATACGACATAAGTCTTTTCGCGTCAAGCGGATAATCTCCGCAGCAGGCGCTGGCACTGGCGCAGGCCCAGCGCGCGGCCGTAGTCGCGCGCGAGGTGCGCGCGCAGGACCTGGCCGGTCCAGCGCCGCTCGGGCCAGCCGCAGCGCACGGGGTCGGAGAGGAGCTGGCGCTGGAGCCGCGCGAGCTCGGCCGAGGAGAGCACGGCCGGCCGGCCGGGGCGGCCCTTCTCCATGAGCCCGCGCAGTCCGTCGTTCTCGTACCGTCGGACCCAATGCTCGACGGAGCGCGGGCTGCGGCCCCAGACGGCGGCCGTCTCATAGCAGCTCAGGCCCCGGCAGACGGACAGGACCCCGTGGAGGCGGTGGTCGTAGCGCGACTCGCGCGAGCGGAGGATCTCGCGCCAGATGACCTGCTCGTTCGTCCGCGTGTTGGTGATGTTCAGCCTGCGCATCGTTCTCTCGTCCTCCCCCTTTTTTGCAACGTGCCGGAGTATACCAGAGTAACTTTTTATGCGCAAGCCCTTATGTCGTTTTTTATCGAAAAAACCCAGAGAGCGAAACGACGGCCGTTTTATTAGACCCTCTGAGAAGAGAACGGCTACTTTTGGGCGACCCGCCGGCGCCAGTATTCCTGGCCCGACTCGGGGAGGGTGTAGACCGGGTCGTAGTACTCGTAGCGGCGCGAGAGGGCGTTGTCGTCGTCGCCCTCGATGCCGGTGCGGTAGTTCTTCGTCCAGTACGAGATGCCCTTCTCGCGGTCGTACTCGGCGAGCTGGTGGATCCAGCGCTTGCCCACGAAGGGCACGTCGCAGGTGACGCGCGGCGTCGCGAAGCCGGGCATGTAGCCCATGATGTCGTGCTGGAGCTGCTGCGCCTCGGCGACGGAGAGCCGCCAGTGCTCCGAGTTCGGGATGATGTCGCACATGTAGAAGTAGTACGGCATGATCTTCCCGTGGTCGAGGAGCGTGAAGCACAGCTCCAGGAGGTCCTTCGAGGTCGAGTTGACGCCTCGGAGCATGACGCCCTGGTTGCGCACGTCGCGGAAGCCCATCTCGAGGAGCTTGACCACCGCCTTGCGGAGCAGCGGCGTCACCTGGTGCGCATGGTTGACGTGCGTGTGGATGGCTACGTCCACGCCGCGCTCAAGCGACTTCTTGGCGATGTTGTTCAAGCCCCTGAGCACCTCGTCCTGCAGGAAGTGCTGGGGCAGGCCCATCAGGCCCTTCGTCGCCAGGCGGATGTCCCGGATGTTCGGGATGTCCATCAGCTGGCAGACGAACCACTCGAGCTTGGCGATGGGGAGGTTCGCCACGTCGCCGCCCGACACCACGACGTCGCGGATGCCCTTGTTCTTGCGCAGGTAGTCGAGCATCGCCTCGTAGCGCGTGTCGGGGTTGCCGCCGAAGGCGTGCTTGGTGACCTGCGGGACGTTGTTGCCGACCAGGTCCATGCGCGTGCAGTGGCCGCAGTACTGAGGGCAGGTGGCCAGCATCTCGGCCAGGACCTTCGTGGGATAGCGGTGCGTCAGGCCTTCCACGGCCCACATCTCGGCCTCGTGGAGGCTGTCGCGCGAGGCCAGCGGGTGGCTCCCCCACTCCTTCAGGCGGTCCGAGATGATGGGGAGCATGTAGCGCCGGACGGGGTCCTTCCTGAGGTTCTTCTCATCCATGGTGTTGATCATCTGCGGCGGG
>SCTT01000027.1 GCA_004322435.1 bacterium | reverse complement strand
CGACTGGCTCAAGGCCAAATCCGCGCGCTCGGCGCCGCTGCGCAAGAACCCCCGCCAGGCCCTGTGGACCGTGGCCTGGACCCCGGTGCTCGCCCCGCTCGCCGTGCTCCTGACCGTCGTCGAGGCGGCCGTGCGCCGCGGCGGGACGGTCGAGATGTACGCGGTGAAGCGGTGAGCCGGGCCGTCCTCGGGCTCGCCTCCGCCGCCTTCCTCGTCTCCCTCGCCAACGCCAGCCGCCTGCGCGGCATCCCCCCGCCTTGGACGGCGTCCTTGGCCCTCTCGCTGGCCGGGCTGTGGGCCTGCCTGAAGGAAGAGGGGCGCGTCGGCTCCGCCCGCTCGGTCGTCCTGCTCTGTCTGACCGCCTTCTTCGCGACGATGCGCTGGCACGGCGGCGACGACATCCCGAACTCGCTCATCCCCTTCGGCATCCTGCGCGACGGCACGCTGTCCTTGGAGCCCTTCCGGCTCAAGTTCGAGACCGAGCGCTTAAGCGACTTCGTCATCCACGGCACGAGCCCGCTTCTCTCCATCTTCTCGCCCATCCCGGCCGTCGTCGCTTTGCCGGTCTACGTCCTGCCGGCCGCCTTCGGAGGGCCGCCCAACGACTTCGGCCTGCACAACCTCTCGAAGATCGCCGGAGCGCTCCTCACGGCCCTCTCCGTCGCCGTCGTCTACTGGGCCTGCCGCCGGCGCGCGGGCGAGCGCTGGTCGGCCCTGTGCGCGCTCTGGTACGGCCTGGGCACCTGGTCTTGGAGCGTTTCGAGCCAGGCCCTGCACTCGCACGCGCCGACCCAAGTGGGCGCCGCCCTCGGGCTGTGGGGGCTCCTAGGGGCGCGCCCGCGGGACGCCGCCTTGGCTGGTTTCGGCTTCGCCTTGGCCTTCGCTTCGCGAGAGGACTCGCTCTTCTTCCTCGGCGCCGCTGGCCTCGCCGCCCTGCTCATCAACCCGCGGCGCATCTGGGCGTTCGCGCTCGGAGCCGCCGTCCCCATCGGCTTCAACGCCGCCTACTGGCTGTGGTACACCGGGGTCCTCAAGCCTCCTTACATGGGCGCGCAGGCCCACATGTTCGGAGGCCTGCAGTGGGGTGCCGTCGTCGGGATGCTCTTGAGCCCCACGCGCGGCCTGCTCTTCTACTGCCCCGCGGCGCTCTTCGGGCTCTGGGCCATGGCGCGGCGCGCGGACCGGCGTTGGGCCTGGCCGATGCTGGCCGCCACCGCCGCCCTCGTCCTCTTCCTGAGCTTCCGCACCACCTGGACCGGCGGGCAGACTTTCGGGCCGCGCTACTTCGCGATGGCGTCCGTGCTGTGGGCCGTCGCGCTGGCCGAGTTGGAGGGCGACGTCGCTGCTAACCCGCGCCTGCGTGCTCTGTTCGCCGCCGCGTTCGCGCTCTCGGTCGTCATCCACGCCGCGGGAGGGTTCTTCCCCTATCCGGGGACGTTCATGACGGTCGAGGCCGAGGCGGAGCTGTGGCGCTGGGACCTGCACCCCTTGGCGAACCTGTTTCGGGCCGAGGGGCCGATGGGCGGGCTGCCGGCGGCGGCGCGATGGGCCGCCGCGCTGGCCTTCGTGGGCGCTTCGATTCCGCTCGGACGTTGGGCCTATCGCTTCGCAGGCCTCATTGACCGGCCGCCGATCGGCCAGTAAACTCTGATAATGTCAGCGCTTCTGGGCATTTTTTTCGCGCTCATCCCCGCGCCAGCCAAAGCCGGGGAAGCCGTAGGCCGCGTCATCACCGCCTATCCCGACCGCAGCACGACGAAGCTCATCATCGAGACCAAGCAGCCCCTCGTCATCGGCAACAACGTGTACGTCGGCCCCTCTGAAGAGACGGCGACGCTCGGGGACCTGATGTCCCGCTCCGGCGAGACCTACTACTATAGCGCCTCCATCACCGAGAAGACGGGCGTGAAGACCGGCGACGAGGTCGTGACGCAGAAGACGCGGACGCTCGAGACGCCCTCGCCGCTGACCTTGCGTATCCGGGAGTCCTACACCTTCGAGAACAAGCGCAAGGGCCAGATCACCGCCGTGCAGGACGGCCGCGCCATGATCGACCGCGGCACGCTCCATGAGGTCCGCGAGCGCGACCTCTATAGAATCTACGATGCCAGCGACGCCTACCGCGGCCTCATCGAGATCAAGGGCATCGGGGACCTGCAGTCCTCGGGCGTGCTCTACAACCGGTTCGAGGAGCGCGAGCGCGACGCCCTCAAGACCGTCCCCGGGGACCGCGTCGTCTTCGCCGGGCAGCGGAAGCTCTTCGCGTTAGGCGTCCAAGGGGGCTGGGCGCTGACTCCGCAATCGACCATCGATGCGCAGGAAAGCTCCTACGGGGTCGGCCTGACGTGGGACATCATGTTCCGGGACGGCTGGGGATTCGAACTCCTGTTCGGCAGCTTCGAACGCCGCCTCTTCGCGCAGGGCCCGGCGCCCTCCTGCCCCTGCGTAGACGCCCACATGCAGGAGACGGCCCAATGGTCCGCCTCGTACATTGCGCCGTTCCTGGTGAAGAAAAACTTTTTCTTCCCGGCGACCGTCTCGCCGTACCTGGGAGTCGGGGGCTCGTTCTTCAAGGCCGACCTGCACAACACCAGACGGTATTATGCCGCCCCGGGCGGCGCCGACCGCTCGCAGGACTGGGCCGACTCCCTGACGACGGTCGTCCCGGTCCTCGCGGCCGGCATCGACGCCTTCCCCGCCCGGTTCCTGCGCCCACGCCTGGAAATCCGGTGGTTCGGCGGGCCGCCGCTCTCCGCCGGCTCACAAAAGCTCCACAACGACATTTTCTTCATAACGTTGGGATGCGCCACTGCCTGGTAGCCGGGTCCCTCTGGCTCAATCCTGTACCCTTGTCAGCTTCAACCAACCGCTGAATGCCCCGGTCTTTCTGCAAATTCTAAGAGAAGACATATCACCGGCGAACCCCGATGAGACGGTGCCGACCGATGGATATGTACCGCTGTACTGTTTGCACGAATAGTTTCCCACGAGAACCGTCGTCCCGCCGCCGGTCGTGATGGTCGTTTGGCCGGACATCCAACCACCGATGCTCCCACAATCGAAACCAGTAATGGCCTGACGATTGACGTTCACTTCGACTTGAGTATTGAACCCATTGGACCCATTGTAGTTGAGGGCGGTGTAACTCGACTTATCCGCGGTATCCGAATTAACCTGGGAATAGAGTTCCGGCTTGT
>SCTT01000261.1 GCA_004322435.1 bacterium | reverse complement strand
CTCGTGCCCACGGCGGGGGCGGTCGCCAACGCCCTGTTCGCCTTCGACGGGGTCCGGCGGCGCACGCTGCCGCGCGTCACGTCCAAGGAGCGCCAGTCGACGAAGACGGCGTCCTTGAGGACGAGCATCAGGGCTTGCGCCGCATCGGCAGCGTGCGCCGCCGGACCCCGTCGAAGGCGAACAGGGCGTTGGCGACCGCCCCCGCCGTGGGCACGAGGCCGATCTCGCCGACGCCCTTGGCCCCGTAGGGCCCTAGCGGGTCCGGGACCTCCACCGCGATGACCTTGAGCTCCGGCATGTCCTTCGCGCGCAGGACCCCGCAGTCGCGCAGTTTGGCGGATTTCGGGCGCCCGCCTTCCATCGGCAGTTCCTCGGTCAGCGCGTAGCCCAGCCCCATGTGGAGCGAGCCCTCGATCTGCCCCTCGAAGAGCATCGGGTTCATCACCTTCCCCGCGTCGTGGGCGGCGATGAGCCGGCTGACGCGGCCCTCGTCGTCGACGACGGCGACCTGGGCGGCGTAGCTGTACGAGTAGTGCGTGCAGACGGGCTTGCCGTGCGTGTCCGCGTTGGGCTTCGTGGTCCAATCGCAGACCCACTTGCCCCGGTAGCGCCGACCCACCAGCGCCGGCAGGCCGCGCTCGGCCAAGTCCTTCTTGAAGGCCCGGCACGCGTCGATGAGGGCGTTGCCCACCAGGCTCGTCGCGCGCGAGGCGGTGGTCATCCCCGAGGGGGCGGCGTCCTCGGTGCGCGTGCGCACCGAGAAGAGCTCCGGCGGCAGGCCGGTCTCGGTGCAGACGACCTGCACCGCGACGGTGTCCACGCCTTGGCCCATCTCGGTCCAGCCGTGGCGGATCTGCACCCGGTCGGCGGCGAGCACGGCGAGCTCGACCTCCGAGGAGTCGGCCATCCCGTTGCCGACGCCGGTGTTCTTGATGCCGGTCGCGAGCCCGGCGTGCTTGGCCTTCCGGAAATCCTCCTTGACCGCCTCGAGGCAGGCGCGCACGCCCACGCCCCCCGTCAGCAGCTGGCCCGTCGAGGTGCTCAGGCCCTCGGTCAGCGCGTTGTCCCAGCGGAACTGCCAGCGGTCGAAGCCGCCCTGCGCGCAGAGCTCGTCGACCGCGCATTCCATCGCGAAGGTCGCCTGGTTCGCGCCGAAGCCGCGCATCGCGCCGCACGGGATGTTGTTCGTGTAGACGGCGGTCGCCTCCACGTCCACGTCGGGGACGAAGTAGCCTCCGGTCGAGTGGCCGGCGGCGCGCTCGAGGACCTTCATGCCCACCGAGGCGTAGGCGCCCGAGTCGCCCCAGATGCGCGCCTTGAGGGCCTTGAGCTTCCCGTCCTTGCCGCAGCCGAGCTTGTACTCGAGGCGCAGCGCGTGGCGCTTGGGGTGCATCAAAATGGATTCCTCGCGCGTGAGCTCGAGCTTGACCGGCTTGCCCGTCGCCATCGCGGCCAGCGCCGCGTGCCGCTGCACGAGCAGGTCCTCTTTGCCGCCGAACCCGCCGCCGTTGGGCACCAGGACGACGTTGACGAGCCCCTCCTCGACGCCGAGCATGGCCGCCAGCTGCTTGCGGTCCTCGTAGACGCCCTGGCTCTGGGAATAGACCGTCAGCCTCCCGTCGGAGGGCTGCGCCAGGCAGGCCTCCGGCTCGAGGTACGCGTGCTCGATGACCTGGGTCTGGTAGACGGCCTCGTGGACGTAGTCGCAGGCGGCCAGCGCGGCGTCGGCGTCCCCCTTCTTGGCCTTCGAGACGCTCAAAACGTTGCCCTTCTCATGGAGCTTCGGCGCCCCCGGAGCCAGCGCGTCATCGAGCGAGAGGAGCGGCTCGAGGACTTCGTAGTCCACCCGGACCGCGCGCGCCGCCTCCTGGGCCTTGGCGCGCGTGTCGGCGACGGCGATGGCCAGCACGTCCCCGACGTAGCGGGTCGTCTCGCCCTCGCCGACCATCACCGGCCAGTCCTGGACGATGAGGCCGACGACCTTCTTGCCGGGGACCGACGCGGCGGTCAGCACCGTCGCGACGCCGGGCAGGGCCGCGGCCGCCGAGACGTCCACCTTGAGGACCTTGGCCCGCGGGTGGTCCGACAGGCGCACCGCCGCGTGGAGCAGGCCGGAGGCCGAGAGGTCGGCGACGTAGTCGCGCCGGCCGAGCACGGTCGGCTTGATGTCGTACTTGGGCAGCCGCGTGCCGACGCGGCCCGTCTGCGGGACCCGCGCGGGCGCCCGGCCCGAGCGCAGCGTCTTCCCCGCGTCCACGATGGAGTCCACGATCTTCTTGTAGCCGGTGCAGCGGCACAGGTGCTGGTTGAGGCCGCGCTCCACCTCGTCGCGCGAGGGCTCGGGCTTGCCCTTGAGGAGGTTCCAGGCCCGCATCACGATGCCCGGGACGCAGAAGCCGCATTGCGCTCCGCCGCCGTGGGCGAAGGCCTCCGTGAAGGCCTCCTGGGCCGCGGGCGGCAGGCCGTCCTGGGTCGTCACGTCCTTGCCGGCGACCTGGCTCATCGCGGTCACGCAGGAGAGCACCGCCTTGCCCCCCATGTCGACGGTGCAGCAGCCGCAGGCGGCCTGGGGCGAACAGCCGTCCTTGACGGTGGTGACGCCCGCCTCGTCGCGCAGCCAGCGCAAGAGCGACCCGCCGGGGTCGCCCGCGTACTGCCTTTCTTTCCCGTTGAGCCTGAAGCGGATCACGGGACTAACCCCGCCCCGCCGCCCGGTTGAACTCCGCGATGCGCTTGTCGAACTCCGAGACCCGCGCGAACGTCTCGTCCCAGAACGCCGGGTCCCAGAGCCGGCGCAGGTCCGCGGAGCTGCGGCCCTGCTGCTCGACCCAGGTGAAGTATTTGAGGTTGTGGATGGCCTCCCGGTCCCGCAGGCCCAGCTCCTTGAGCCAGTCGGTGCCCGCGCCGCGCAGGCGGCGGTCCAAGTCCCGGCCGGCGTCCTCGGGCGTGTACTTCCCGCGCTCCTCCGTGAGCTCGGCCAGGCGCGAGCGGTAGAGGCCCACCGAATCCGTGAACACGGTCACGACGACGTCCTGCGCACCCAGCCCGTAGTGCTTGGCGAGCTTGATGGACGCGATGAGGTTGCAGATGCCGGAGATGCCCAAGAGCTCCAAGCTCTCCAGGGCCGCCGGGTCCAGCCCTTCGGCCGCGAGCGCCTTGCGCCCCGCCGGCTCGTTGAACAGGCGCAGCGCGCGCATGCAGCTCTCGTCGTCGACGGCGACCACCATGTCCGTGTTCCGGACGTTGTGGATCCAGGGCACGTGCTTGTCGCCGATGCCCTCGATGCGGTGTTCGCCGAAGCCGTTGGCGAACAGGGTGGGGCACTGCACCGGCTCGACGGCGGCGACCCGGACGTCGGGGAAGCGCTTGCGCAGGTAGTCTCCGGCCGCGATGGTGCCGGCCGACCCGGTGGCCGACACGAAGGCGGCGAGGCGCCCGCCCTTGGAGCGCTCGAAGGCCTCGGCGGCCGCCGGGCCCGTGACGTGGTAGTGCCAGGTGGGGTTGCCGAACTCCTCGAACTGGTTGAAGATGACGCAGTCGGCCCGGGTGCGCCGGACCTCCGCGCACATGTCGTAGATCTCCTTGACGTTGGACTCGGTGCCGGGCGTCGCGATGATCTCCGAGCCGATGGACTTGAGCCACTCGAAGCGCTCGCGGCTCATGCCCTCGGGCAATATGGCCACGGAATGGCAGCCCAACAGCGCGCTGTCGAAGGCCCCGCCGCGGCAGTAGTTGCCGGTCGAGGGCCAGACCGCCTTCTGCGTGAGCGGGTCGAATTGCCCGGACACGAGGCGCGGCACGAGGCAGCCGAAGGCGGCGCCGACCTTGTGCGCGCCGGTGGGGAAGCGCGAGCCGACCAGCCCGATGACGCGGGCGTCGAGGCCGGTGAGCGCCCGGGGGATCTCGACGGCGTTGACCGGCCCGAAGAGCCCGCCGGCGACGTCGTTGTGCCAGCCGAGACGGTAGAGGTTGACCGGGTCGACGGCCGAGAGCGGCGTCTTCTTGAGGCGCGCCCGGACCGGCTCGGGGACCGTCGACGGGTCGCGGAGCTGGGCGAAGGTAGGGATGACGACGTTGCGCTCGCGGCAGGCCGCGGCCGCCTTGGCGATGACGGCGTCCGGCCCCCTGCCCTTCTTCTCTTTGACGTGAGCCGCCATGTTCCCTCCGCCGACCTAGTCCAACCTCAAAGCTCCCTTCTTGACGAGGGCGCGCAGCGCGGGCAGCCGGGGCTCGATGCAGAAGGGCTCGCCCCCCGCCCGGAACGCCGCCGCCGCGTCCTTCAAGCCGTTGCCCGTGACGAGCACGGCCGCCGTCTCGTGCGGGCGCACCCGCCCGATGCCCGCGGCCTTGCGCAGCGCGGCGAACGCGGCCGCCGCCGCGGGCTCCGCGAAAACGTTGGCGCCGCGGGCCAGTTCGCGCATCGCGGCGAGGATCTCCGAATCGGAGACCCGTACCGCGAAGCCTTCCGACTCGTTGACGGCGCGAACCGCCGCGACGCCGTCTTTGGGCAGGCGCACAGAGATGGAGTCCGCGACGGTCTTCGCGCCGCAGGGGCGCGGCGGGCCGCCGGCGACCACGGCCCGGGCGACCGAGTCGCTGCCTTCGGCCTGGGCCGCGACGAGGCGGGGCAGGCGGTCGATGAGCCCCAGGAGCTTGAGCTCGCGCAGGCCCTTCCAGACCGCGCTCAAGATGTTGCCGTCGCCGACCGGCACGAACACGAGGTCGGGGACCTCCCAGCCGAGCTGCTCGCAGAGCTCGAAGGCGACGGTCTTCTTGCCCTCGCGCGTGTAAGGGTTGTGGCCGGTGCTGCGGTTGTACCAGCCGTATTCGCGGCAGGCTTCGAGGCACAGCGCGAAGGCGTCGTCGTAGCCGCCCCGCACCGTGACGACGCGCGCGCCGTAGACGAGGAGCTGGGCGAGCTTGGCCGGCGGGGCGGCCTTCGGGACGAAGATGACCGCCTTGGCCGCCGTGCCCGCGGCCAGGCAGGCCAAAGACCCGGCCGCGTTGCCGGTGGAGGCGACCGCGACGACCTTGCGCTTCTCTTCCAGCGCCCGCGCGACGACCACCGCGCTCGCGCGGTCTTTGAGGGAG
>SCTT01000260.1 GCA_004322435.1 bacterium | reverse complement strand
CCTTCGGCGACGCCGGCTACCGCCCGCGCCGCGACCGCGCCCGGGCCGAGGCGTCGCGTGCCGAGGCCGCCGCCCGGGCCGGCGCCCAGGACGCCGCCGCCGCCATCGCCGACGTTCGGGCCGCCTACGCCGGGGCCCTCGAGGCCTTCCCTCTCTTCGTCGAGGCCCGCGACAAGGCCAAGGAGTCTTTGGAGCTCTTCCGCCCGCTCTACCGCCAGGGGCGCCAGAGCGTGCTCGAGGTCCTGCGCGCCGAGGACGCCCTGGCCCAGGCCGAACTGGCGGTCGTCGACGCCCGCCGGGGCCTCTACGCCGGCTGGGCCGGCCTGCGCCAGGCGGCGGGCACGCTCGACGCGGAGGCCGTCGCCGCGCTCGACGCGGCCCTCGAGGCCCGGCCATGAAGAAGGAACACGCTTTGGGCGTCGCCGGCGCCGTCGCGCAGGCCTTCGTGTCCTCGAAGCTCACCCCGCTGGCGGTGCTTGGGTCGCTCTTGCTCGGGGCCTTCGCCCTGGCCGGCCTGCCGCGCGAGGAGGAGCCGCAGATCGACGTGCCGATGTTCGACGTCTTCGTCCCCTACCCCGGCGCCTCCGCCGCCGAGGTGGAGGAGCGGGTGACCGCGGTGGGCGAGCGGCGCCTGATGGAGATCCCCGGGGTCGAATACGTCTACTCGACCACCGAGGCCGGGCAGGCGCTCTTCATCGTGCGCTTCAAGGTCGGCACCAACCCCGAGGAGGCCGCGACTCGCGTGTTCACGAAGGCCTCGGCCAACCAGGGCGAGCTGCCGCCCGGCGCTCTGGCGCCCGTCATCAAGCCCCGGCTCATCGACGACGTGCCCGTGCTGGCGCTGACCTTCTGGAGCCCGACGCTCTCCCCCCTCGAGCTGCGGCGCAAGGCCGCCGAGTTCCGCAAGGAGGCCGTCGCCGTCGCCGACGTGGCCGAGACCGAGCTCACCGGCGGGCGCCGCCGCCAGTTCCTCGTGCGCCTCGACCCCGAGGCCTTGGCCCGCCGCCGCCTGAGCGCCCTCGAGGTCCTGGGACGCGTGACGGCGGCCAACACACGGCTGCCCGCCGGCACCGCCGCCGAGCCCGGGCGCGCGGTGCTCGTCGAGACCGACTCCTTGGTGCGCACCGCCGCCGACCTCGGCGGCGTGGTGCTCGGCGTCTCGGACGGGCGCCCCGTGCGGCTCTCGGACGTGGCGGCGGTCTCGGACGGCCCCGACGAGGACGACGCCGAGGTCGCCTTCCTCAAGCCCGACGGCTCGCGGACCCCCGCCGTCACCTTGGCGGTGTCGAAGCGCCGGGGCGCCAACGCGACGACGGTGACCCGCGCGGTCCTCGCGCGGCTCGAGGCCGAGAAGGCCGCCGGGCGCCTGGACGCCGTCGAGTGGGCCGTCACCCGCGACTACGGCCGCACCGCCAAGGAGAAGTCCGACGAGCTGCTCTACCACATGTCCCTGGCCGCGGCGTCGGTCACCCTCCTCATCGTCGTGGCGCTCGGCTGGCGCGAGGGCCTCGTGGTCCTCGTGGCCGTCCCGGTGACGCTCGCGCTGACTTTGCTCGTCTACTTCCTGGCGGGCTATACCCTGAACCGCATCACCCTCTTCGCGCTCATCTTCTCCATCGGCATCCTCGTCGACGACGCCATCGTGGTCATCGAGAACATCCATCGCCACTACGTGATGCGCGACGGCCGGAGCTTGGAGCGGGTGGCCGTGGACGCGGTGGCCGAGGTCGGCAACCCGACCATGCTGGCCACAGATCGGAAGAGC
>SCTT01000259.1 GCA_004322435.1 bacterium | reverse complement strand
CGGTCAACCTGTCCATCGACGCCCGCGGCTTCGACCCCAAGCAGAAGGACGACTTCCTGAAGGCGGCCCAGGCCCCGCACGGTCTGATCTTCCTCACCGGCCCCACCGGCTCGGGCAAGACGACCACCCTCTACACCATCTTGAACACGATCAACACCCCCGACATCAACCTGATGACCATCGAGGACCCCGTCGAATTCAAGCTCGAGGGCATCAACCAGGTCCAGGTCCGCGCCGGCATCAACCTGACCTTCGCCGCCGCGCTGCGCTCCTTCCTGCGCCAGGACCCCGACGTCATCCTCGTCGGCGAGGTCCGCGACCAGGAGACGGCCCAGACCTGCCTGCGCGCCGCGCTGACCGGCCACCTGGTGCTCTCCACCTTGCACACGAACAGCGCCCTGGAGTCGGTCGTGCGCCTCGCCGACATGGGCATCGAGCCCTTCATGCTGGCCTCGTCCTTGCGCCTCGTGGCCGCCCAGCGCCTGGTGCGCACCCTCTGCATGGCCTGCCGCGAGGGCTACAAGCCCGAAGGGGAGGAGGTGGAGCTGTGCCTCAAGGAGTGCATGCTCAACCCGCTCCCGGACCCCAGCCAGATGATCTTCTACCGTGCGAAGTCCTGCGAGAAATGCCATAAGACCGGCTACACGGGACGCATGGCGCTCTACGAGGTCTATTACATCACCCGCGGCCTGCGCGAGGCCATCTATAAGAACGCCCGCGAGATCCAGGAGATCGTCTACGCCGCCCAGCGAGAGGGCTTCTGGAACCTCCGCGCCTCCGGCTGGCGCAAGTGCCTCGAAGGCACCACCAGCGTCGAAGAGATGATGTCCGTGACGGTGGGCGAATAATGGGCCGCTTCGCCTACACGGTCCAGGACAGCCGCGGCGACACGACCTCGGGCCACCTCGACGCCGGCGACGAGAACGAGGCCATCAACGCCCTGCAGAACAAGGGCTACTTCATCCTCTCCATCCAGGCCGAGAAGGCCGGCCCCAAGGGCGTCGCCAAGGTCTTCGGCGGCTCGGTCGGCGGCCGCGACCTGGTCTTCTTCGGCGAGCAGCTGGCGACTTTGCTCAACGGCGGCGTGCCCCTGGTGCGCGCGCTCTCGCTTCTCGGCGAGCACTCCGAGAACCCCGCCCTGCGGGAGGCCGTCGGCCAGATCACCAAGGACGTCGCCAGCGGCGCCTCGCTCCACAAGGCGATGGAGCGCCATCCCAAGGTCTTCGACTCGCTGTGGATCTCCCTCGTGCAGGCCGGCGAGATGGGCGGCCAGCTGCCGAAGGCCTTAAAGCAGGTCGGCGCCTATCTGGCGAGCCAGGAAGAGCTCAAGGGCAAGGTCATCACCGCGCTGGCCTATCCCGGGGTGCTCTTCATCATCTCGATGTCGGTGCTGATCTTCTTCATCGTGAAGATCGTGCCGACCTTCGCCGACATCTTCAAGAGCTTCGACCTGGAGCTCCCCGCGATCACCAAGCTCATCATCGCCGTCTCCGGCGCGCTGGTGAACAACCTCCCGCTCATCCTCATCACGCTCGCGGGGGGGACCTTCACCTTGAAGGGCTACCTGGCGACCGAGGCCGGCCAGTTCTCGAAGGCCAAGTTCCTGTTCGCCATCCCGTTCTTCGGCGACTTCATGAAGAACATCCAGGTCGAGCGCCTGCTGACCACCCTGTGCACGCTGATCGAGTCGGGCGTCAGCATCCTGAACGCCATCACGGTGCTCGAGGGCGTCTTCACCGACAACAAGATCTTCGAGGCGGCGCTCAAGGGCGTCAAGTCGGACGTCGCGACCGGCAAGTCCATCTCCGCGGCCTTCAAGAAGACCGGCCAGTTCCCGCCGCTCGTGGTCGAGATGATGTGGATGGGCGAGGAGTCGGGCAAGCTGCCGGACATCCTGGGCACCCTCTCCATCTTCTACCGCGAGCAGGTCGACCAGTTCATCCGCCGCTTCACCGCCATCATCGACCCCATCATGGTCGTCTTCATCGGCGGCATCGTCGGGGTGATCGTGCTGTCCATCTTCATGCCCATCTTCCAACTCTCCCAGCTGGGCAGCGGCGGGCACTGACGCGGGCGGACACCCCTCCACTTGCACGTGCCGAGATTTTGGTGTAAACTTCAGAATAATCAGGCAGGACCCTTTTAGGGGAGGAAGAACATGATGTCGAAGCGCTTGGGCCGGAAGACGGCCGGTTTCACCCTCATCGAGCTGCTGGTCGTCGTGCTCATCATCGGCATCTTGGCGTCCATCGCCATCCCTCAGTACTTCAAGGTCGTCGAGCGCGCCCGCATCGCCGAGGCCGAGGCGTTCATCTCCCAGATGAAGCAGGCCCAGGAGCGCTACCTGGCGCGCCAGGGCAACTACATCCTCGCCAACGGCGGCGTCGGCAGCCTCGACGTCACCTTCGCCGGCAGCTCCCCGAGCTTCGGCATGAAGTTCTTCTCCGTGGCCATCGGCGCCGGCAGCGCCACCGGCTGCAACGCCGGCGACCCGCGCTACAACATCCAGCTGACCCGCGTGACGACGAACGCCGGCGTGGCCCCCCGCTACACGGCCAACTATACCCTGCTCTTCGAGCGCTGCGCGGGCAACATCACCTACCCGGGCTGCGCCAACTGCCAGGTCGACTTCGCCCAGTAATCCGGACGTCCGGGACGGGAGCCCCGGGGGAAGACCCCCGGGGCTCCGTCTTTGGGGCTCACCCTCCTTTCACAATTCCGTAACATCCTTGTAATGCCCCCATAATCCCCGGGGGGTATGCTCCTGAAAGATGCTTGAAGACCGCCCAGCCGCGGCGCGCGCCCTTTTAGGGTGCGCCCTGCTCGCCGTCCTCGCCGCCTCCGTCCGGGGGCAGGTCGGCGGCGCCGACGGCGTGCGCTATTCGCGGCAGATGAGGCTGGCCATCGACCAGTATCGGCGCGGCGACGACCTGGGCGCGATGGACCGCTTCATGGAGGTGCTGGTCAAGGGCGACCCGACCGAGCGCTCGATGGCCAACGACTACTTGAACCGCATCACCCAGCGCATGGCCGGGGCGGGGAAGATCGAGCCGCCCGCCCCCCGCTCGCCGACCGAGTTCGAGCCCGCCCCGCCGCCCCGCGGCGAGCGCGAGCGCGAGGAAGGCGTCTCCTCGCGGGCCCCCGTCGAGACCTATGAGCCGCCGGCGCCCGTGAGGGCGGAGCCTCCGGACTCCGCCCCCGAGCCGGCCCCGTCCGACCGGGAGCGCGAGCAGGCCCCGTCGCGCAGCCAGGGCTCCGGGTCCGACGACCGCCGGGTGATGAAGGAGGAGATCGACGGCAAGCTCAAGAACCGGACCCGCGAGGTCCTGGGCTCCTTGCGCAAATGGGAGGAGGTCCAGGTCCGGATGGCCAACTCCCGCCTGCCGCGCGCGGTGGGTTTCCGGTCGTCTTTCCTCTTCGACGAGGGCACGCGGTTCAAGAAGGACGCCGCGAAGGTCCTCGAGGCGCTGACCGACCTGGTCTTCTCGCTGGGGGCGACGCAGGTCGTCATCCTCCCCGAGGGGGCCCTGCTCAGCGACTCGAAGATCATGGACATGCGCCGCACGATGGCGCTGAGCTCCGCGTTGATGAAGGCCGGCGTCGCGCCCGCCCGCCTGCGCGTGAACCTGCTGAGCTCCCAGGTGGACGTCCCGAAGGACTTAAACGACTGGCGCGGCATCCTGATCCTCTTCGTCTACAACCAGCCGCTCAACCTCGCCAGCGAGAACGAGCTCGAGGCCGAGGCGGGGCCTCCCGTCTCGCTGGGGGTGTCCCCGTCCTCCTTGGACCCCCGGGAAGGCGAGGGGTCCATCGTGGAGTTCTCCGTCACCGAGCCGCCGGTGGGCCTCATGTCCTGGCGCTTCCAGCTCCTTGCTCCCGGCGACAAGCCGGAGGCCGACATGCAGGTCCTCCAGGAGGTCAAGGGCGCGGCCCCGGTGTTCCACCAGATCTATTGGAACGCGCGCAAGCGCTACTTCGGCGACCCGCTGCCTCCCGGCCGCTACGAGTGCGTGCTGACGGCCACCGACATGCGCAACCGCACCTCGCGGGCGCGCCAGTGGGTGGAGGTCAAGGGAGCCCCTCCGCCCGCCGCCGCCCCGCCCGGGAAGACGCCTCCCGCGGCCCTGACGGGGGGGGACCAGGGCGCCTTCGACGAAGAGGAAGAGGAGAGCCTCGAGCCGGCCCCGAAGCAGAAGGGGAAGGGGCGCAAGGGCAAGGCGGGCCTGTCGGCCAAGAAGGGGAAGGGCGCCAAGGCCGCGCCCGCCCCCAAGAGCCGCAAGGGCAAGCCCGCGCGGGTCAAGCGCCGCCCGTCCTCGGTCTCCGCGGCGTCCGTCCCGAAGGCCGACGAGCCGCCGGTCGACACCTCCGCGCCGGCGCTCGCGCCCGACGGGACCGCCCCCTCGAAGCCGAGCTCGGTCGAGCTCAAGGGCCCGGCGAAGGCCCCCGACGACGCCTCCTCGCGCGCGATGGCGGTCAACTACCAGGTCCTGTTCCAGAAGGGGACGACGAACATCACGAAGGAAGGGGAGAGCATCCTCGCCCGCGTCGCCGACACGATGCACTACTATCCGCTAGACAACATCAACCTCGTCGGCTATGCTTACTCGGGCGAGCCTGAGGCGGCGAAGCTCGCCGGCAAGCGCGCCGAATACGTGTCGAAGCTCCTCGTCGACCGGCACGCGATGAAATCGGAGCGCATCCGCACGGACACGAAGGTCACCGAAGAAGAGGCCTTCAAGGTGGAAATCTACATCGTGGAGGGTCAGTAAGCCATGTCGCTGGCCGACAGCATCGAGCAGCTGTCCTTCGGGCGCTCGCTGCCGCGCATCGACTCCTGCCTGGGCCTCTATCTGGCCCCGGACGCCATCTATCTCTCCGAGGTGAAGGCCGAGAAGGGCCGCCCTCAGGTCCTGCACCTCTTGAAGCTCCCGATGCCGGCCGCCGCCGCCAAGGCCACCCGCACGGCCGGCACCCTCAGCGCCGAGTTCCTGCCCGACGTGGACAAGGTGGCCGCGGTCGTCTCGAAGGCGCTGGGCGAGGGTTCCTGGAAGTCGAAGCACGTGATGGTGACGCTCTCGAGCGAGTTCGCCATCCTCCGCTACTTCACGATGCCCTACATCGACCGGCGCTTCTGGAAGAGCGCGGTGCCCGTCGAGGCCAAGAAGTACATCCCCATCGCGTTCACCACCCTCGCCCTCGACTACCAGGTCTACGTGCTGCCCCCCGGCGCCGACAAGAAGCCGCGGCTCGGCGCCCTCTTCGGCGTGACCCAGAAGAAGTCGCTCGAGTCCCTGCGCCAGCTGGTGACGAAGCTCGGCCTGACCTTGGTCGGGACCGAGCTCGCCCCGGTCTCGGTGGAGCGCCTGTGGGACGCGGTCATCCCCGACACCGTCGGCTCCCCGTACGCGCAGGTCCATTTCGACGGCGGCCAGATCCGCACCATCGTCTCCGACAAGGGCGTCCCGGTGTTCTACCGGGAGGCGCTGCTGGCCGACGACGCGACGGTCATGGACCGGCGCAAGGTCGACCTGGTCGCCTGCGTGGACCATACGCGCAAGACCACCTCCTTAAGCGAGCTCAAGAGCGTCCGGGTCTCGGGCCAGATCGGCGACATCAAGGCCTGGCAGGACGCCTTCGCCCAGGACCTGGGGCAGCCGGTCGCCTACCAGGACGTGGACAAGCTCCTGGGCCTGCGCGGCGGCCAGTGGGGGGGCTACGCCTGCATCGGCGCGGCCCTGCGCCACCTCATCGAGGGCCCGCTGACGATGGACTTGAGCGCCATCGGCAAGATCTCCGACGAGGACCGCCGCGCGGCGACGACCATCCTGGCCCTGGGCGGCGTGTTCGCGGCCTACTTCCTGCTCGTCGGCGGCTTCCGGACGTACACGCTGTCGAGCCAGCAGGCCGAGCTGCGCCGCATCATGAACTCCGGCGGGGGCGTCTACGCGGCCTTCAAGGGCAAGCGCGCCGAGGACATCTCGATCACCATCAACAGCATGCGCGACAAGATCAACTCCTTCGGCGCGCTGACCGCCCAGCAGACGCCGTTGACCCGCATCTTCGAGATCGTCGCCGAGCGCATCCCCGACTCGGCCTGGGTCCAGGACTTCAAGTACCAGAACCCGCTCTCCCTCGACGGCAAGCCTTCGGTCCGCACCCTCGAGCTCTCCGGCGGCGTCTCCGACAAGAGCCGGGCCATCGAGCAGGAGGTCGCCTACCGCTTCGGCGACAACCTGCGCGCGGACAAGCGCTTCACCGAGGCCTTCCTCGCCATCGAGCCCTCGGTCGAGGCGCCGCGCACGGAAGGCGCCGCCAGCGCCGAGGACGCCGCCAAGAAGCCGACGACCTATTCGATCAAGTGCGCCAGCCAGAAGGCGCGGAGCGGGGCCTGATGGCCGCCAACATCACCGCCGCCGACGCGCAGCGCCTCGCCAAGTCGGCCCTGGCCGAGGTCACCGTCCTGCGCGAGGCGCTGCGGGACCGCGGCGCGAAGTTCTTCGGCCGCCCGCTCGGGATGGCGGCGGCCATCGCGTTCGCGGCCTACTACTACATCTACCTCCCGCCGCTCACCAACGCCAAGAAGGTCTCCGACGAGCTCGCGACCGCGAAGGCGACCTCCCAGTACGCGGAGGAGTACCAGAACCTGCAGTCGCGCCTGTCGGGCCTCTACACGAAGCTCCCCCGCACGCAGGACCCGCAGGGCTGGATCTTAAACGAGGTCCGGAAGACCCTGCGCGAGGAGAGCATCGTCCCGCTCTCCATCTCCCCGCCCAACGACCTGGTCAAGGGCGAGTACCGCTTCATCACGATCGAGGTGCGCTGCCAAGGCAACTATCCCCAGATCGCCTCCTGGATCTCGCGCCTGGAGCGCAACCCGGCCCTGCTATTCGTGCGCGACCTGACTTTGCGCAAGGACGCCGACCCCATCGGCTCCAACACCGTGGACGTCGCCATCACCACCGTCGTCCCCATGGGGGGCGTCGAATGAAGGGCAAGTCCCTGGGCTGGCTGCTCTTGGTCGGCGCGCTGGCCGTCCCGGCCGTCCTCTTCTACAAGTGGTGGACGCAGATGAAGGCGACGCAGGGCGCCGAGGCCCGCCAGTCGGTCCCCGCCGCGGCGCCGTTCTCCCCCGGGACGCCGGCTTCCGGCGAGGCCGCGCCCGCGCCCGCGCCGGCCGCGGAGACTCCGCCCGCGGCCGAGCCAGATCGGAAGAGC
>SCTT01000258.1 GCA_004322435.1 bacterium | reverse complement strand
CAGACGCTGGCCGCGAGAGTGCGCACCCAGGAGCACTGGATCTATCCCGAGGCCCTGCGGCTTTGGGCCGAAGGACGCGTCAAGGTCGAGGGGCGGCGCGTCCGGGTCCTGCCGCCGCTGGCCGAGTCGGCGCCGCGCATCCGCCGCGCCTTGATCTCCCTGTCCGACAAGACCGGACTCGTCGAGTTCGCCAAAGGGCTCGAGGAGCTCGGCGTCGAGATCGTCTCCACCTCCGGCACGGCGAAGGCCCTCGTGGACGCCGGCGTCGAGGTGCGGCCGCTCGAGGCCGTGACGGGCTTCCCGGAGATACTCGACGGGCGCGTGAAGACCCTGCACCCCAAGATCCACGGCGGCATCCTGCTCCGGCGCTCGGACCCGCACCAGACCGAGGAGGCCCGCGCCTTGGGGCTCGAGCCCATCGACCTCGTGGTCGTCAACCTCTACCCCTTCGAGCGCGTGGCCGCGGGCGCGAGCTCGCCCTACAGCCGCGAGGTCATCGAGAACATCGACATCGGCGGGGTGACCCTCATCCGCGCCGCGTCCAAGAACTTCGAAGACGTGGCGGTCGTCGTCTCGCCGGCCGACTACCCCGCCGTCCTCAAGGAGATGGCGGGCTCCGGCTGCCAGCTCAACCTCGAGACCCGCCGACGGCTGGCCTTGGACGGCATCCGGCACACCGCCCGCTACGACGCCGCCATCGCCGGCGCCTGGACCTCCGCCGACTCCAAATCAGGGACAGTCCCTGATTTGGAGTTTCCCAGCCAGCTGACGGTTTCCTTGGAGAAGTCCCAGGACCTGCGCTACGGCGAGAACCCACACCAGGCCGCCGCCCTGTACCGGCCGGCCGGAAAGCCCCCCTCCTTCGAGCAGCTCCACGGCAAGGAGCTCTCCTACAACAACCTGCTCGACGCCTTCGGGACCTGGGACGCGGTCTGCGAGTTCTCGGGGCCGGCCGCCGTCATCTTCAAGCACGTGACGCCCTCCGGCGTCGGCGCCGGCGACTCGGTCCACGCGGCCTTCGACAAGGCCTGGGCCTGCGACACGGTCAGCGCCTTCGGCGGCATCGTGGCGGTCAACCGGCCCTTCCCCAAGTCGCTGGCGGAGGCCCTTGGCAAGCGCTTCCTCGAGGTCATCGTGGCCCCCTCTTTCGAGCCCGACGCCCTCGAGGTCCTGCGCCAGAAGAAGAACGTGCGCCTCATCGCGATGCGCGGCACGCCCACCAAGACCCTGCTGCTGCGCTCGCTCGGGGAAGAGGTGCTGGCGACCCAGCCCGACCGCTCGGTCTTCGGTGAAGCGCTCAAGTGCGCCACCAAGCGCAAGCCGACCTCCGACGAGGAAGCCGCGCTCAAGTTCGCCTGGACCGCGGCCAAGCACGTGCGCTCGAATGCCATCGTGCTGGCCGGGCCGGACGCGACGGTCGGCATCGGCGCGGGCCAGATGAGCCGCGTCGACTCGGTGCGCCTGTCGGGCGAGAAGTACGCCGAGTTCCTCAAAGCCAACCCCGCGCCCAAGGCGCTGGTCCTGGCCTCGGACGCGTTCTTCCCGTTTAGGGACGGGATCGACCACGCCGCGAAGCTCGGCATCACCGCGCTCATCCAGCCCGGCGGCTCCATCCGCGACGAAGAGGTCGTGGCGGCCGCCGACGAGCACGGGCTGGCCATGCTTCTGACGGGCATGCGGCACTTCAAGCACTGACGGTGTCAGACTTGCAGAAACTTCAGAATTCGACTCTGATTCGCCGCCTAACCCTGCTCTCGGCCATCCTGCTCTGCGGCGCCGCCGCACCCGACGCTTGGACCCGTTACCGCATCCGTGGGACGCCGTTTGAAATCGGTCTCCCGCCGGGGGCGGAATTCGAGCGCCGGGGTCCGCCCCGCGCGGTCGAGGACGGGCGCTACACCCTGCGCGAAGTCTATGGCGAAGAGGAGCACAGCGATGGGATCGTGCTCCCGCTGCGCCACGGGTTCCTGTCCGCCCATGTCTATCGCGGCCCTCATGTCTACGCGACCATCGCCCGTTACCTGGTGAAGCATCGCAAGTCCGCGCCTTGGGGGAAGTCCGACCGGGGCCTTTGGCAGGGGATGCCTACCTTGACCGCCGGTTGGAAGGGGAAGGCGGTGGACGGGACGCCCCAAGTGACGGTCCATTACGTAGTCGAACAGAAGGGAAAGGGAACTCTCATCCTCGAGCTCAACGTGGACGAGGCGCGCCTCGACGAGGAAACGCCCCTGTTCGTCAAGTTCAAGGAGTCGTTGAGGGTTGCGGGGAAGTAAGAGCGCCCACCGGCGATTTCTGAAATTTCTGCAAGTCTGACACCATGGACAGGGACACCCAAGACCTCCACAGATTCGGCTACGCCCAGCAGCTCCTGCGCGACATGGGCGGGTTCGCGAACTTCGCCATCTCCTTCACCGTCATCTCCATCCTGACCGGGGCCGTCGTCCTCTTCGGCCACGGGCTCAACTACGGCGGACCGGCCGTCAACGGCTGGGGCTGGCCCCTGGTGACGCTGGCCACCCTCCTCGTGGCGGCGTCGATGGCGGAGATCGCGTCCGCCATCCCCACCGCCGGCGCGGTCTACCACTGGTCGGCGCTCCTGGGCGGCCCCGGCTGGGGCTGGTTCACCGCCTGGTTCAACTTCATCGGGCAGATGGCGACCACCGCGGGCATCGACTACGGCATCGCCCAGTTCGTCGTGGACCTGATGGGCTGGCACGGCCACGGGGCTCTCTTGGCCGTCTACGCGGCGCTGCTCTTGAGCCAAGGCTACTTGAACCACTACGGCATCCGCGCGGTTTCCCTCTGCAACGACGTGAGCGTCTGGTACCACATCGGCCTGACGCTGGCCATCATCGCCGGGTTCCTCTTCTTCGTTCCGCTCAAACCCCTCTCCTTCGCATTCACCGCGACGCACGCCCCCGACCAGGGCGGGCCGTACGCCTGGGTCTTTCTCGTGGGGCTCCTGCAGGCGCAGTGGACGCTCACCGGCTACGACGCCTCGGCCCACATCACCGAGGAGACCTTGGACCCGCGACGGAACGCGCCCTGGGGCATGTTCCTCGCCGTCCTCGTCTCGGGCGTGTTCGGCTGGGCGATGCTGCTCGCGATGACCCTCGGCATCCAAGACCTTCCCGCGGCCGTCGCCGCGCCCAACCCCTTCCTCTTCGTCTGCGAGACCGCTTTCGGCGCGGCCTGGGGCAAGGCCCTGACCTGGGCCGTGCTCGTCGCGATGTGGTTCTGCGGGCTGGGCTCGGTGACGGCCAACGCTCGCATGGTCTTCGCTTTCGCGCGCGACGGCGGCCTGCCGGGCTCGAAGGCCCTCGCTCGGGTCAGCCCCACGCACCGGACGCCCGCCGTCGCCGTGTGGGTCTCCGTCGCCGTCGCGTTCCTCGTGGCCGTCTACTCGGGCGCCTTCGGCGTCATCGTATCGCTGTCCACCATCGGCCTTTACGTGTCCTACGTCCTGCCCGTGTTCCTGGCCCTGCGGGCCCGCCGCCGCGGGGCCTGGGGGCCGGGCGCCGCCGGGGAGTTCGCGCTGGGGCCTTGGAACCTCGGGCGCTGGGGCGGCCTCGTGAACGCGCTGGCCGTCGCCTGGGTGGCCTTCATCACCGTCCTCTTCGTCGCGCCGCCCAACCAGCTCACCGGCACCACCTTCGCGGGGCTTACCGCCGCCCTGGCCGTCTACTACCTGGCCGCCGTGCGCGGGAAGTTCAAGGGGCCGCAGAAGCTGATGACCGAGGAGGAGCTGCTGCGCGCCGAGGCCGCCCTCGAGGGGGCCGCGTGACGCCCCTCTTCGTCGCCGCCTACGCCGCCGTCCCCCCGGGGGCTTTCGACCGGCGCGCGGAGGCCGCGCTCTATGACGGGCTGGAGCGGCTCGGCGTCGGCGGCCTCGAGCAGCCGTTCTTCGGGACGCTCCACCGACACGACGAGGGGTTCCTGCTCGGGCAACTCCGCGAGGACTGGGACGTCGTCCTCACGACGCTGCCGGGGACGATGGAGCGCCTCTCGGAGAATCCGGGGGACGGCCTGGCGTCGACCTCCGCGGACGGGCGCAAGCGCGCCCTCGAGTTCATGGACTCCGCGCGGCGCGCCGTCGAGCGCGTCAACGCCTGTCTCGGGCGGCCGGCGGTCCGCGCCGTCGAAGTCCACTCCGCCCCGCGGCCAGCGCCGTCTTGGGAACGGTTAGCCGAGTCGCTCACCGAACTGCGCCACTGGGACTGGCACGGCGCGGCCTTGCTCGTCGAGCACTGCGACGCGGCACGGCCCGAGGGCGGCCACGACAAGGGTTTCTTGCCGCTCGACGCCGAGGTCGAGGCCGTCCTCGAGTCGAGCGGGCCCACGCCGACGGCGTGCTCGCTCAACTGGGGCCGCTCCGCGCTCGAAGGCCGCTCGGCGGCGACCCCGCTCGAGCACATCGCGCGCCTTCAGGAGGCCGGCCTCTACGGCGGGATGGTGTTCTCCGGAGTGACGCCGAAACATCCGGACTACGGCGCCTGGAAGGATTCTCACGCCCCCTTCTCGACGGCCTGCCCCGCCTCCCTCCTCACCCCGGAGGCCGCCGCCGCCGCCCTCGCGCTCGGCGAACCGCCCCTAATCGGACTCAAGGTCCAGCCGCTGCCCGCCTCCCTCGCCGTCGTGGCCGACGCCCTCGCCCACCTAGGAAGGCTCCTCCCGTGACGCCCCGCAAGCGTCTGACCGCGGTGCTGGGGACCGCTCTCGCCGCCTTCCTCGCGCTCAACGCCGTCGCGTACCGCCACGCGCTCGCGATGACGCGTTATGGGGCGCCGGACCTCGTGCGCACGCCCAAGCCCGAGGCGTTGAGCCTGGCGGGCCGCCTGCGGGTGCTCGCGCTCGGCGTCACGCTCCCGCGGCCCACCGCCAAGCGGACGCCGCAGGACCTGGGGCTGCCCTTCGAGACCCTGCGCCTCAAGTCCGCCGACGGGACGGGGCTCGAGGCGTGGCGCATCCCGCTTGAGGGGAGCCGCGGCGTCGCCGTGCTCCTGCACGGCTACGGCGGCGAGAAGTCCCGCGTGCTCGACGAGGCGAAGGCCCTGCGCGCCTTTGGCCTCGAGTCCATACTGCTCGACTTCCGCGGCTCCGGCGGGTCGGAAGGCGCCGACACCACCGTCGGCTACAAGGAGGCCGAGGACGTCGCGGCGGCCGCGGCGCTCGCCCGGAAGCCGGGAAAGCCCCTCATCCTCTACGGCAAGAGCATGGGGGCGGCGGCGGCCCTGCGCGCCGCGGGCGTCCTGGGGGTCGCGCCGGACGCGATGGTCCTCGAATCGGCCTTCGACACGCTCCTCAACACCACCGCCCGCCGCTTCGCCCTGATGAGCCTGCCGCCGTGGCCGTTCGGGCGCCTTCTGCTGATGTGGGGCGGCTACCGGGCCGGCTTCTCGCCCGCACGGCACAACCCGATGGACTACGCGAAGGGCGTGCGCTGCCCGGTGCTGCTGCTCCAAGGCGCCCGGGACAAGTACGTGGCGGTCGCCGACGCCGAGCGCATCCGCGGCAACCTCGCGCAGGGCCGCCTGTTCGTCTTCGCGGGCAGCGGGCACGGGGAGTTCCTGCGCACCGCCCCCGCCGACTGGGAGCGCGAGGTCGGCGGGTTCCTTCGAGAGCTCTGAGATGGCGCTCGACACCCACACCAAGCGCCTGCTGTGGTCCGGCCTGCGCGCGGGAGCGTCGTCTTCCGCCGCGTGCGCCGCGAGCGTCGCGGCGGCGATCGTCCTCGGAGAGCGCGGTCCCGGCTGGACCGGGATGCTCGCCCTCGCCATCTTGGTCACCGGCCCCGTGGCGTTTCCCTGGGCGTTCATCCGGGGGCAGGAACGCCTTTCGCCCTTCACGGTCCGCTACCCGGAGAACTCCGTCCCAGGAGCGCTGTGGGGAGGGCTCGGCGCGATGATGCTGTTCGGGGCCGGGGCGCATTCCTGGGCCGTCGCCGCGGTCTCGGCCGCGGCGGTCGGCTCCATCGCCGCCGTGGTCCCCTACCGCATCTTCTGGCCGGCCCTCATCATCTCCCCTTTCCCCCCTCTCCTGCTCCACATCCTCCTGACCCCGTAAAAGAGGGCGGGGAGCCTTTCGGCTCCCCGCCTTTAGAACTCCCGGGGTCTGACCCCTGCGCTTCTAACCGGCCTTGCCGGAGTTCGAGAGGATCTCCACGGCCTTGTCGAGGACCGGGTCCGCCACGCGGTTCTGGACCGGGCGGCCCATCAGCTCGTTGGCCGTCTGCTGGGCGATCTTCATCGCCTGGTCCTCGGGGACGTCGACCTTGACGCTCGGCGTCACGCCGCCGGTCCCCTTCACCTTCTCGCCGGTCGCCGGGTCGTGCTGCGCGTCGATGTTGCCGCCGTTGGGGCGGTGCCAGCGGGACTCGGTGATCTTGAGGCCGCCCTTGTCGGCGCCGGGCAGGATGCTCTGCTGGGTGCCCTTGCCGTAGCTCTGCGAGCCGATGACCACGTAGCCCGGCCGCTGGTCCTGGATCGCCGCGGCGAGGATCTCGCTGGCGGAGGCCGAGCCGCCGTCCGTGAGGACAGCGACCGGCATGTCGGCGAACTCGCCCTTGCCCTGGGCGACGTGCTTGAAGACGACCTGGCCCTGGCGGCGGAAGGAGACGATCTCCTGGCCGTCCTTCATGAACTCGGAGGCGATGGCGGACACCGAGCTGACGAGGCCGCCGGGGTTGCCGCGGACGTCGAGGATCACGGACTTGGCGCCCTGGGCCTTGAGCCGGCGGACGTGGGCGAGGACCTGGGTCTCCGAGCCGTCGCCGAACTGGTTCCAGTAGACGTAGCCGACGCCGGACGCGGCCATCTTCGAGAAGGCGGTCGGCATCTTGACGGTCTTGCGGGTGACCGCGACGGGCTTCTGAGCGACGCCGCCCCGCTCGACGGTGATGGTGACGACGGTGTTCTCGTCGCCGCGCAGCAGCTTGATGATGTCCTCCGGCTTCTTGCCGGCCATCGGGGTCCCGTTGACCGCGGTGACGACGTCGCCGGCCTTGAGGCCCGCGGCTTCGGCGCCGGAGCCGGGATAGATGAACTCGAGCTTGAGCCCCTTGGGGTCCTCGCCGATGCCGGCGCCGATGCCCACGAAGGTGCCCTTCATCGAGTCCATGAAGGCCTTGAGCTGGGCCTCGTTGAAATAGATGGTGTGCGGGTCCTTGAGGCCTTTGACCGCGGTGGTGATGCCGGTCTCGACGACCTTGTTCCAGTCGCCCTTCGACGCCTTGTACTGGGCTTCCATCGCGTCGCCGGAGGCCTTGAGGATGGTGTCCCAGGTCTTGGCGTCCACCTGGTCGACGAAGTGGGTGTCGATCTGCACCAGGCGCACGACGAGGGCCTGGACGTTCTCCTTGGTGAGCGTGACCTTGCCGCCCTGGGCCCGCTCGAAGTCCACCATGCGCTGGATGAGGGCGGTGACTTGGGTCTGCGTGAGGTTCGGGGGCGCCTGCGGGGCGATCTGGCGCAGATAGGGGTCTTCCCAGGCCGGGCCGTTCTCGGTGCGGTAGGCGGCGGGGATGAAGCGGGGGGCGGCTCCGTCGGAGCTGAAGGCCTTGGCGCGGATGGCCCCGAGCGTGGGAAGCGCCAGCTCGGCGGCACCGGCGGGAGCGGTCAACAGCAGGGCGAGGAGGAGGCGGAGGTTGTTCTTGGTCATGCGGCAAGGATACCCGGGCTCGTTGGGCGGCACATGGGCCGGCGGGCACGACTTTATTAGGTCTTAGGGCCTAGGCGCGCCGGCCCGACTTGCCCGCCTTCTCGGCGGCCTTGATCTTCTTCCAGCGCCGGTGGACCTCGGCGGGGGTCAGCTTTTCCTTAATAGGGGAGAACACGTGGGGGTGGCGGCGCAGCAGCTTGTCCCGGAGGACCGTCATCACGTCCGTGATGGTAAAGCGCCCGGCCTCGGCGGCCAGCTCCGCGTGGAAGAGGACCTGGAGCAGGACGTCCCCCAGCTCTTCTTTGAGGTTGTCGTGGTCGCCCTTGCGGATGGCGCGGGCGACCTCTTCGGACTCCTCGAGGAGGTACTTGAGGAGGGTCTTGTGGGTCTGGGCCGCGTCCCAGGGGCAGCCCCCGGGCGCGCGCAAGGTGTGCATCAGGCCGGTCAGCTCCGAGAACGTCGCCGGACCCCGCCGCTTCAACGCGCGAGCCTCAGCGCGACGCGGCCCTGGTCGGGGTCGGCCCCCTCGATGAGGACCCGGACCCGGGCCCCCAGCTGGGCGCGCAGGCCGCGCACCAGGCCCGAGCCGCCGGTGCCGGCCAGCTCGACGAAGGCCCCATAGGACTCGACGCGGGTGACGACGGCGTCCAGGACCTCGCCGACGCGCTTGGCCATGAGCTCGGCGCGCAGGGCGTTGACCGCGGAGCGCTCGGCCTCGGCGGCGAGGCGCTCGCGCTCCGAACAATGGGGGCCGGCCGTGGCCAGCCAGCCGGGGGCGGGCGGGGCGCCGACGCCCTTGCCCAGGACATGGCGCAGGGCACGGTGGACGACCAGGTCGGGATAGCGCCGGATGGGCGAGGTGAAGTGGCAGTAGGCTTTCGAGGCCAGGCCGTAGTGCGGGGCGGGCGTGTGGGAGTACTGGGCCTGCTTGAGGCTGCGCACGCACAGCACGGTGATGGCGTCCCCCGAGGGGTGGCGCTGGGCGAGCTTGAGGATGGACTGCAGGCCGCGCGCGTCCTTCGGGGCCTGGACCCGCACGCCGAGCTTCGCGAGGTCGCGGCCGAGCATCTCGAGCTTCTGCGGGTCGGGGACCGGGTGGATGCGGTGCAGGGCCGGCCGGCGCGCGCCGATGAGCCGCCGGGCGACGGCCTCGTTGGCGAGGATCATGAACTCCTCGATGAGGCGGTGGCTGGCCAGCCGGTCGCGGCGCTCGAGGTTCGTCGGCACCCCGCGCGCGTCGGTGACGACGCGGTATTCCGGCATGTCGAAGTCGAGAGCCCCGCGGGCGATGCGCGCCGCGGTCAGGGCCAGCTGGAGGCGGCCCATCTCGAGGACGGCCGAGCGCAGGGCGTCGGGGACGTTCGCGACGTGCTGGCCGGCGAGGACCTGGTCGACCTCCTCGTAGGTGAAGCGGCGGCAAGAGCGGATGACGGTCTCGGCCTCTTCCGTGCCGTGGACGCGGCCCTGCTCGTCTAAGGTGACGAAGGTGGACATCGTCAGGCGCTCGACGTCCGGCATCAAGGAGCACAGGTTGTCGGAGAGGGCGTGGGGCAGCATCGGCACCACGCGGTCCGGGAGGTAGACGCTCGTGGCCCGCCGGTAGGCCTCCTTGTCGAGCGCGCCGCCGGGCCGCACGTAGTAGGAGACGTCGGCGATGTGGACGCCGAGCTTCCAGCGGCCGCCGCCCAGCGCTTCCAGCGAGACCGCGTCGTCGAAGTCCTTGGCGTCGGCGCCGTCGATGGTGCAGACGGGGAGGTGGAAGAGGGTCATGCGGCCGGCCAGGGCCTCCCGCGGGACCGCGGTCCCGAACGACTTGGCCTCGGCCTCCGCCTCATAGGGGAATGCTTCCGGGAGCT
>SCTT01000257.1 GCA_004322435.1 bacterium | reverse complement strand
TGTTCGCAAACGAGTCCGTCGCCAACCGGGCGACGACGGGCTCCTTGCCGCGCGGTGCCCCGTCCACGACGATGTCGGCCTGCGGCGGGTCGCTCGTCACCTTGACGTTCTGGAACGCGCAGGAGCACAGCAGGGCCGCGGCGGCGGCGGGAACGAGGCGGGCTGTCTTGGACATGCCGGGATTTTACCAATCCCGGCGCCGGCGGGCGCCAGAGGCCTGGGCCGGGCGATTGGTACGATACGCCATGACCTCGATGCGCGCCCTGCTCCTAGCCGCCCTGCTGCCGTCCGCGGCCGACGCCAAGCCCCGGGCGGGCGTCTACCTCTTCTCGCAGTACCACGACCTCACGGTCTGCCGGAGATCCGACCCCGAGGGCTTCTGCCTCGAACACGACCGGAAGTCCTTCGCGTACGAGGAGAAGATCCGTTTGACCGACTTCGTCCAGGACGGGAAGACCAAGGCCTGGGGCGCCCGGGTCTCCTTCCTGGGCCGCACGCACGTCATCCCGATGGGCGTCCTCCACGAGCAGTCCCCCTGCGACCGGCTGATGGACGAATACCGGGCGGCGGTGAGCGCGGCGCCCAAGGCGTGCGCGCAGGACTCGGAGTGCGCCCTCTACCCCACGCCCTGGAACGAGTGCCTCCCGCAGGACCCCGCGAGGAAGGACGGGAAGGCGGACGCCGCGTTGGCGAAGCTCTCCGCCGCCCTCCCCCAGGGGGGCTGCCTCGTCGCCCATCCGCCCTGCGCGATGCGGCTGCCCGCGGCGCCGAAGTGCATCCGGGCGGCGTGCGGCTCGGTCGAAGCGCGCCAGGAGCGCCGCACCTCGCCCCTCGAAAACTCGCCTTGAGGATACGGCCGGAGTCCCCCTGGACTTCGATCCGGCGGCGGGCAAACGACGGGTTCCATGGCCATGGTAAACGAAGCCGTTTGAATCCCGCCGCTTGAATAAGCCACTGTGAGCGCATGAACCGGAGCACGTTCCCGCCCTACCTGGGCACCCTGCGCGCGCTGGCCCCCGTCGTCTTCGGCAGCATGGCGCTGGCCTCGCTCGGGGTCTTCGCCGTCCGGGCTTTGGTCCCCCCGGACGCCCTGCAGGCCGACAGCGACGTGGTCGGCAACTACCTGCAGACCCTGGGCAGCATCTACGCCGTCCTCCTCGCCTTCGTCGTGGTGGTCGTCTGGGGCCAGTTCAACGACGCGCGCAGCCACGTCGAACGGGAGGCCAACGAGCTCCTCGACTTCTGCCGGACCGCGCGCGGCTTCCCCAAGGAGGTGTGCGGCCGGATCCACGCGTTCGTGCGCGAGTACGTCGGGGCGGTCACGGGCCCCGAATGGCGCGCGATGGCCGCCGACGACACAGCCGGCTTCGAGCGGGGCTGGCGACTCTTAGACGCCGTCTCGGACGACTTCCACCGCTGGGAGCCCGCGTCCCAGGTCCACATCGCGCTCTACGGCGAGATGCTCGCCCGCTTGAACGGCCTCTGCGACGCGCGCACGAGCCGCCTGAGCTCGAGCCAGATCCGCATCCCCCGCGCGCTGCGCATCCTCCTCTATACCGGCGCCGCGTTCACCCTCGGGTCGATGTACCTGTTCTCGGTGTCCAGCCTCGTCATCCAGCTGCTCGTGACGGCGAGCATGGCCGGAGCGCTCTCCCATGTCCTCTATGTCGTCGAGGACTTAGACGACTGCTTCGCCGGGCATTGGTGCGTCTCCCCGGACCCGTTCCTGAACGTCACGGACTACCTGGGGCGCGTCGACGGCGCGCCCAAGCCGGCCCCATGAACGGCGACTTCGCACGCCGCCTCGCCGCCCTCCGCCGGGCCGCCGGCTATGCCTCGGCGCGCGAGTTCTACAAGGCGGTCGACGGCCGCCGGACGCTGGGCTGCACCTACGCCCAGTACCTCAACGTCGAGGCCGGGCGCTCGGTGCCCAAGGCCGCCCTGGCCCGCAAGGCGCTCGCGCTGCTCTCCCTCCAGCCCGACGACCCGCGCTGCCGCGGGGCGGTGACGGCCTACCTCGAGGCCGCGCTCAAAGACGGGGCGTTCTTGGAGCTCGTGCGGCAGGTCTACTCCGCGCCGCCCGGCGCCGGCGACGCGCCGCTGCGCCGGGCGCTCGACGAGTCCGCCCGGGCGCGGCGGGTCCAGCTCTCGCAGAGCCAGGTCGACGCCGTCGAGGGCGACGAGACGGCCTACTGGTGCTTCCAGGTCTTCTGCAACGACCCGGGCGGGTGGGACGCGCGGGCCCTCTCGCGCCTGCTCGGCTACGGCGTCCCGGCGCTGCGCCGGGCGCTGGCGCGCCTGAGCGCCGCCGGCGTCATCCGGGAGCACGAGAAAGGGGTCTATCGGATCTTCGCCCCGGGAAAGTCCTTCACCTGCCCGCGCGAGGACTTCCACGTCCCGAAGACCCTCGCGCGCTGGCTGCGGCGCTTGAAGACCCCGCCGGGGCCGGGCCCCCGCGTCGAGATGTACCGGTCTTTGGTCCTGCGCGCCTCGGCGGCGCGCCTCAAGCAGTACTCTCCCTTCCTCGCCGAGAGCGTCGCCGGGGCCGGCCTCTATGCCGAGTCCCGGGGCGGCGAGGACACCGGCCTCTACGTCGTCGAGGGCGTCGTGCGCCGCCTGCTCGACTTCTAGCCGCGCGCAAAACGCCGTTTTGCATCGGGCGCGGATTTCCGCGCGGCGCTTTTGGAGCCGATGCCGCGCCGGCGCTGCCCCGGCGGCCCAGCCCCCCCGCCGCTCCCCCGGGCTAGACTGTGGTGAAGCTCCAGGAGGAACCATGCTCAAGACCGTCTCCCTAGCGCTCTATGCCGCCGTGTCCGTCCGGACGCCCCCGCTCGCGCCGCCCGCCCCGCTCCTCGTCCCCCGCGCCGTCATCGCCCTGCCCGCCCCGGCTGCCGCCGCGCCGGCGCCGCGGCTCGCGGCGCTCACCCCGGGCGTGGCGGCCCTCGTCGCGGAAGCCGGGAAAGACCTCTCCGCGGGGAACGCCGCCGCCGGTTCCCGCAGCATCGGCCGCATCTTCGGCGAGGGCCGAGCGATCGCCTCGGCCGTGCCGGCCCGGCCCGCGACCGAGCGCCGGCGCGGCGTGGTCTCCCGTTG
>SCTT01000256.1 GCA_004322435.1 bacterium | reverse complement strand
CCGCCATCGCGGCGCGCGCGACGACCTCGTTGCCCCGCTCGATCATGTGCAGGATGGCCGTCATCGCGCGCTTCTCGGGCAGGTCCTCGAGGTATTGGAGGACGATCAGCGCCACCAGCGGGTCCTTGCTGCCGATGAGGGCGGCCAGCACCCGCTTCTCGTGGGCGCCTTCGGAGTGGTAGAGGCGCAAGAACGCGTCGTAGCGCTCCATCTCCGTCAAGAACGCGAACTCCTGGAGGAGGGGGTCAACCATCGGTCCACCACAGCACGGCCGACTGCCATTCCCGGTCGCCGGAGGAGTCGGCCAGGGCCTCGGCGCGGCGCTCCTTGAGCAGCCGCGCCGTCTCGGCGTGGCGCCCGAGCAGGAAGCAGAGCTCGACGCGCTCGCGCAGCCAGCGGCCGGTCCGCCCGGGGTCGAGGCGTTCGAGGCGCTCGAGCGCGGGGAAGGCTCCCGCGGGGTCGATGGCCCGTTCGACCAGGAAGGCCAGCCGCGCGGCCTCCGGGTCGCGGGCCGCCTGGCCGGCGGCCTGGACGCGGCAGTCGGCGAGGATGGAGGCGCGGGCCGGCGCGTCCAGGATGCCGGACACGGCGTACTCGTAGCGGACGCGGTGGATGGCCAGGCGCAGCGCGGGGTCGCCCGGCTGCAACACGCTCTCGCGCTCGGCGGCGCGCACGCCGGTCTCGTACTCGCCCTTGAGCCGCGTCAGCGCTGAGGTCGCGTAGAAGCGCACCTCGGGGTCGGGGTCCGTGCGCGCGCGCAGGATCCAGCCGATGGAGTCCGGGGTCCGGATGCGGGCCAAGGTCTCGATGGCGCCGCGCTTCAAGGCGGGGTCGTTCGAGAGCAGAGCGTCCGCGGCGGGGAGGACGTCCAAGGCGTCGGCCAGCTCGCGGCGGATGGCCGCGGGGGTCCCGAGCGCGGCCAGCGGGTTCGTGTCCTCCGGGGCGTCCTGGTCGAAGCGGTAGGCCTCCTTGTGGGCGGTCATCTCGCCCGAATACCAAAGAAGCCATCCGGCGGCCAGCCAGCCGAAGCCGGGCAAAAGCAGCACGGCCAGCGCCAGGGACTCGCCCCAATGCCGGGTCGGCAGGAACCAGCCCTTCCCGCGCGGCGGGGCGAAGAAGGTCAGCGCCGCGGCGAAAAGATGCAGCAAGGTCACCGCCCAGAGCGGCAGGGGGGTGGGATGGGCCGCCAGCACGCAGACGAGCGGGAACTCGAGGAGCCCGGCCCCGGCCCAGACCAAGGAGGAGCGGGCGTTAGCGGAGATCGGCGCGGGCTTCTTCAAGGACCTCTCCTGGGGCTTTCATCGTGTGGGCGTAGGCGCCGACGCCGAGGCGCAGGCCGGCGGGCAGGCCGACGGCGGCGTTGGCCGCCGCGACGCGGGCGCGCAGCTCCTCGGCGGCCTCCCGGGTCGTCGTCACGAGGATGACGGCGAAAGGGGCCTCGGGCGCGGGGCTGCGCGCCACCACGTCGCCCTCGCGGGCGCACTCGCGGAGCACGCGGCAGAGCGCGTGCAGGTAGTGGGCCTGGCGGTCCTTGGCCTGGCCCTCGAGGGCGGCCGGGGACACGAGCAGGACCGAGAACGGCAGCGCCTGGCGCGCGCCGCGGGTGAACTCCTGGGCGACGCGGGAGGTGAAGTACGCGGCGCTGTGCACCGAATACTCCTCGTCCATGATGGAGCGGGCCTTGAGCTCCTCGACGCTCAGGCACTTGGCGTAGGCTTCCGCGCCCCATTCGGCCAGCAAGGTCAGGAGGTTGACGCTGGCGCTGTTGAAGCGCAGGAAGGGCATCGACTGCACCGCGAAGACGGCCGCCGGCTCCCCGTCCGGGCCCAAGATGGGGGCGGCCATGATGGCGTCGGTCATGTCCGGCAGCGACGCGCCGGTCTCGAAGGAGCCGACGAGCCAGTCGCGCAGGCTGGCCGGGCGCTTCTCGAGCGCGGCGCGCCCGACCATGCCGTGCCCGGGCTCCGCCGACTTGGGGTAGGCGTCCGTCTCCGCCCAGCCGCGCGTGCCGTGGAGGGCCCACTTCCCGTCCTTGGGCACGTACAGGGCGGTCTTCGTGGCCTGCAGCGCCTTCGTGAAGAAGTCGAGGAACGCGTCGAAGACGTCGGCGCGCTCGAGCCGGCCCAGACGGCGGCTGCCTTGATAGAGGGTCACGACCGAGGACATCTGGCTGACGACCTGCTGCTCGATGACCCGCATCGCCTTCTGCTGGCTGACGATGTGGAGCTGGAGCCCCGAGTTGCGGCCGCGTATGTCCTCGAGCTTGCGCAGCAGGTCCGCGATGCGGTGCATGTAGCCGTCGGCCGAGCCGCCGACGGCCGCGCCGACCAGGACGAAGAGGCCGGGCTCGAAGTAG
>SCTT01000255.1 GCA_004322435.1 bacterium | reverse complement strand
CGGTCGTAGGCGGTGAACTCCGACATGTCCCCGGCGCGCGCCCGCTCGTTGACGGCGCCGCGCCAGCGCTCCGCGGAGGCCGACAGCGCCCGCAAGGTCGGGCCCTCGATGACGAAGGTGCGCCGGCCGTCCGAGACCACCGCCGCCCGGATGTCCGCGGCGACCGTCGGCGCGCGCGAGAGGGTCTCCCCGCCGATGACCTTGATGGGGTCTCTCGCGTTCTCGATGATGAGGAGGACCCCCGGCTGGTCGCGGCCGACGCCGCGCTTGGCGCCGTAGCTGGCCCCGCCCTCGAGGCCGTAGGCGCCCCACACCTGCGCGGACTCGCCGGAGATGCCTTTGTGGGGGTTCGAGGCCTCGATGCGCCCGGCGAGCAAGATGCCCATCAGCGCGTCCATCGTCGTGCCGTTGGTGATGACCTTGTCGCCGTCGAGCCCCTCGCGCCGGACGTAATCCTGCGCGCCCTTGAGCAGGGCCTCCGAGTACTCGCGCTGGGTGCGCACGAGCTCGGCCGTGGTCTTGCCGGCGCGCTGCCCGGCCCCGTCCGGGGACGCGCGCCACGCGGAGACGCGGGAGAGCAGGGCGTCCGCGGCCTTGAGGAAGAGCGCCGGGTCGGCGGCGGCGCGCTCGGCGGCGCCGGGCTTCGAGAGCGCGGCGTCCACGGCCTCGAAGGCCCCGACCGGGTGGGCGGTGTCGGCGGGGGCGGCGCGCTCGGGCCGCGGGGCCGCGGGGAGAACCGGGCGCGGCGTGCCTTGCGGCACGCGGGAGAGGAACTCCGCGTCCGAAGCGATGCGCTTGAAGTGCGCCTCGACCTGCGCGGGGTGCCCCTCGAAGATCCCGGCCGACAGGCCCAGCTCGCGGTTGTGCGCGTCGATGGCCTTCGTGACCGCCGCGGGCTCCAAGCCGCGCTCGCCGGCCAGGCGGCGGGCCAGGGCCTCGCGCTCGCGCCCCCAGACGTCGCGCACGGGCTCGGCCGCGCCGACGTCGGCGGCCTTGCCCGCGCGCCCCGCGGTCTGAGTCCCCGTCCCGAAGTCGCTCTTGAGGCGCGGGATGATGCTGGCATGGTCGTAGAAGCCCTTGGTCCACTCGCGCAGGTAGACTTCGCGCGGGATGGCCAGCACCATGACCGAGGCCTTCGCGCCGGGCTCGCCGGCCTTGAAGGCCGAGATGTCGGCGTTGCGCGGCGTGCGCGAGACGACGCTGAGCTCGCCGAGCGCGACGCCGGGCTTGACCGGCGCGGGCTTGTAGCCCTGGCCGAGGCGCACGCTCAGGCCTTCGGTCAGGGGCAGATAGACGTAGCCGCCGTCCGAGCCCCGCACGAGGAGGGTCTCGCCGGGTTTGAGGGGGACCACGCGCGCGCCCTCGAGGGCCTTCGGGAAATCCATGCGCGCGGTGTCGAGTCCGGAGGCCTCCACGGTGCGGCGGAGGTTGTCGATGGACCGGGCGTCCGGGCGGTACGGCTGGGCCGCCTCGTAGCGGGCGGCTTCCAGGGCCGCGGCCTCGCGGCGGGCGGCGAGGACGGCGAGGTCGGGGCCGGGGCCGGCCTCGATGGAGAGGCGGCCGTCCTTGAGGCGCGCCTCGAGGTCGCGCGCCAACGACGGGTCCTTCTCGGCCCGGGCGAGCTCGAGGAGGCGGTCGACGACCGACTCGGTGAAGCGGCCGGACTCGGCCGCCGGGCGTTCGAAGACGAGGCGCCGGCCCGAGACGTCTTTGAAGCTGCCCGCGAAGTCCTTGTAGACGTCGAGGATGACGTGGGCCGTCCCGTCGGCGACCTTGGCGTTGGCGGAGGGGGACCCGAAGTCGCCGTTCTCGAAGCTGAAGCGCACGTCGCCGCGCTCGGTGAGCCGGGCCCCGCGGATGTTGGCCTCGCCCATTGCGAGCGCGCTCTCGTAGAGGACCATGTAGGTCCGGCCGCTGGCGGGGTCGGAGAGGCGCATGAACGTCCGCGGCTCGCCTTCCAGACGCGCGATGCCGATGTTCGAGCCCTGGGAGCCGCGGAAGTCCGCCGAGCCGCGCCAGCGCAGGGCGTCGGCGAAGCGCAGGGACCGGGCGACGTCGGTCATGTCCGCGGCCAGCTTGGGGTTGGTCTCGATCCAGTCGAAGGCGAGGCGGTCGAAGGCGTCCTTGCCGCCGCGCTCGTAGAAGCGCCGGTACGGCTGGAGCTCGCCGGGCAGGGCCTCGCCGGTCACCCCTTCCTTTTCCTTGAAGGCCAGCGTGTTGGGGTCGCGGC
>SCTT01000254.1 GCA_004322435.1 bacterium | reverse complement strand
TGCGCGACAAGGACGGCACCGCCGACCGCGGCCGCCGCCGCGAGGGAGGGTTCTCGGAGGCGGAGCTCCGGGAGGAGGGGGACGTGCTGTTCGCGCTGGCGGTCCGCCGCGTCGCCGCATTGTTCCTGCTCTTCTACAAGGCGGTGGACAAGACGGCTCCGGTGGTGGACCTCTCGGTCCGGCCGGACGGCTCCCTGTCCGCCGCGGCCCGCGACTCGGAGAGCGGCGTCGACCGGACCGGGTACCGCTTCGAGTGGCACCGCCGGGACGCCGCGGGCTGGACGGCTTGGCGGACGGTGTCCGGCGGGGCGCCCCGCGCCGCCTTCTCGGCCGACGTCCCGGGCCTGTACGCGTTCCGCGCGTCGGCCGTGGACGCGGCCGGGAACGTGGGTGTCTCGCCGGTCCGGACGCGGCGCCTCGCGGGCGCGCCGCTCGTCGCCGGCCTCTAGCCCCGGCCCGCCTCGGAGAGCTCGGCCAGCAGCACCTTCCAGGTCGGTCCCAAGGAGACGGGCCCGCGCGTGCTCGGGTCCCAGTGCTCGGGGTGTTTCGCCCGGTCCTCGTCGACGCGGTCGTAGAAGTCGTCCCAGGTCATCGTCCCGGGCGCGGCGGGCGGCGCCGGAGGGGCGGGGGGCACGAGCGCGGCCAAGCGCGCCGCCTTCTGGGCGACCAGGTCGGTCACCGCGCGGTAGCCCGGGTTCGCGGCCGCCAGCCGCAGGTCGCGCAGCAAGTCGGACTTGCGCTGCGCGTCGTCCATCATCGCGACACGGCTTTCGAGGTAGTCGATCGTCTCCTGGAGCGACTTGACGGTGCCTTGCAGCTCCGCGAGATCCTCCGTGATTTCCCGCCGGAGGTCCGGCGCCCGGAGGCCGTGCGCCCGCTCCATGTGCTCGAGCAGCTCGATGTTGAATGGGATGGTGTCCGACACCGTGCGCGCGGCCTTGGCCTGCTTCTCCTTGAGCTTGACCAGGCGCCCCTGCCAGGCGGCGACCGGGTCGGACATCTCCTCGAGGGTCAGGGCCAGCGCGTAGAGCGGGCGTCCGAGGCGCTTGCGCTCCCAGAACTTCGGGGCGTCGGCGGTCACGGAGCGGGCGTCCCGGACCTCGACGCCCTCGATGCCGAGCTCGGAGGCCACGAGGAATTCGGAGAGGAAGGCGTTGCGCTCGTTGGCGGCGTCGATCGTCAGGACGTTCCCGAACCAGGGGGCGAGCGCCGCGACGACGGCGTGGAGGCGGGCGTGCTCCGCCTCGTGGGCGAGGGTCGTGGCCAGGGAGGCCTGGGCGGCGGCCGGGTCGCGCAAGGCTAGGAAGCGGTCGCTGAAGGTGAGCCGGCCGTCGTCGCGGGTGAAATACCCGGCGACGCCGTCGACGAACTCCGCTCCTCCCTCCGTGGAGACCTTGGTGCCGGGGATGAGCGCGAAGGAGACCGGGACGGTCATGCCCCGGGCGGAGAGGTCGGCGACGATCCGCCGGCCTTCCTCGGTGGACTCGAGCCGGGCGAGGGCGGCGTCGAAGAACGCGCGTTCTGCGGCGGCCCGGGCCGGGGAGCTCGGGCGGAGCGCGAAGACGAGGACCGGCGCCCGGCGCGGCGCCGGCCTCACGACGATCTCGCCGAGGGACGGGACGTCCGAGAGGATGGGCCTCAGCTGGGGGATCAGGGCGGGGGCTTGGGCCGAAGCCGCTCCGGCGACGGAAAGGAGGAGGGCCAGGGCGGTCGGCATTGCCGTCATCCTCCCTAGGATAGCCGGGGCCGCAGGACGGCGCCCGGGCAAAGGGGCCCAGCATCCCCGGGCTTTGGGACCAGGCTTTCCTGGGCCCTGCGCACCCGATATACTGGGGTGATGTCCGGAAACTACGCGCGCATCTACGCCGCCGTCCGCCGCATCCCGCGGGGGAAGGTCGCCACCTACGGCCAGGTCGCGAAGCTCGCGGGCCTGCCGCGCCACGCGCGCCAGGTGGGCTACGCGCTTCATGCCTTGCCCGCCGCAAGCGACGTTCCCTGGCAGAGGGTGGTGAACGCCCAGGGCGCCGTGAGCCCGCGCGCCGTGCCGGGTTTCGAAGACGAACAACGCCGGCTTTTGGAGCGGGAAGGGGTGACGTTCGACGGGCGCGGGCGCATCCCTTTGTCGCGCTTCCAATGGGGGCGGACCGTCCCGTCCCCCGAAGCCGGCCCGCCCCCCGGCAAGAATCGGGTGTCGGCGCGTTCTCCCCGCGGCTAGACTGAGGCCATGACCACCTACGAGCGCGTCGAGAAAGTCATCCGGTACATCGAGCAGAACGGGTCGGAGCAGCCGCGGCTGGCCGTCCTCGCGAAGGTCGCGGGCCTGAGCGAATCCCGCTTCCACCGGCTGTTCCACCGCTGGGCCGGCACGACCCCCAAGGCCTTCCTCAAGTTCGTGACGAACGCGCGGGCCAAGGAGCTGCTGCGGGATTCGCAGGACCTGCTCGGCGCCTCCCTCGAGCTCGGCCTCTCCGGGCCGGGCCGGCTCCACGACCTCTTCGTCACGCTCGACGGCGTGACGCCGGGCGAGTTCAAGGCGGGGGGGAAGGGCCTGGTCCTGCGTTGGGGGTTCCATGAGACCCCTTTCGGGACCGCCCTCATCGCCCTCACGGCGCGAGGGGTCTGCCACTTCTCTTTCGGGGGGGAACGACCCAGGTCCCTGGCCGTGCTCAAGAGGCGCTGGCCCAGGGCCGCGTTCCGTCAGGACCGGGCGGAGACCGGGGCGGTGCTCCGGAAGGTCTTCTCCAGGAAGGGACGGGTGCCCGTGTCGCTGGCGGGGACCCCGTTCCAGGTCAAGGTCTGGGAGGCGCTCCTGCGCATCCCGCCGGGACGGGCCGCCAGCTACGGCCAGGTCGCGGCGGCGGCGGGTCGGTCGAAGGCGGTCCGGGCCGTAGGGACGGCGGTGGGGGAGAACCCCGTGGCCTTCCTCATCCCCTGCCACCGGGTCCTTCGGTCGACCGGGGCCCTGGGCGGCTACCGGTGGGGGACCGCGCGGAAGCGGGCTATTCTAGCCTGGGAAGCCGCAAAGCGGGTTTCGTAACAACCTCGTAACAACCCTGTAATGCCCCCTTAACGGCCCGGGGGTATGGTTCGGGTATGACGCGCCGAGACCTTCCCGCCCGGGACCTCCAGGACGGGTCTTCCTTTATATGGGACCTTCGGGCCCCTGACGGGGGGGTCCACCGCCCCATGCCGTGCCGCTCCGCCGCCGATATGCTCTTCAAAGCCATGAAGGGCCGGGAGAATCCCATGAAGCGAATCATCGCCGCCCTCCTCCTCTCGGTGCTCGCTTCGGGAGCTTCCGCCGCCGAGCGCTACGAGGTCAAGGACCGCGGGGGCTTCGGCTCCACCGGCCGCTTGGTCGAGATGGCCAGCCGCTTCGGGTGGGACTCCTACTCGGCGGACTTCGAGTTCGGCCTGGAGCCCGGCCAGCGCACCATCACGAAAGACTCGGTCCTCAAGCTCACCATCCACCGGCGCGACGGCTCGGACTGGTCGACCAAGTGCAAGGCGAAGCACTCGGACCGCATGTGGGCCAACGTCAACCGCCTCTACAACAAGGGCGTTTCGGTGCTGGCCGAGTGCCGCGTCGCGCCCGGAGAGTTCGCGAAGCTGGTGAAGCTCGACGAGGGGCTCGTCGGCGACCCGACCTTGGTCTTCCAGGCGATGGTCAAGGACGGGGAGGCCGAGGCCGGCATCCAGAAGGGCTTCTATTTCCTCAACGCCGCCGAGATCGAGGCCGGCGAGCTGGCCTCTTTTTCCACCCGCGAGGGGGACCCGTCGGCCCTGAGCGTTGTCTTCAACTCCGCGATGGCCCCGTACGTGAACCATCCCGCGTACGCGATGCGCCCGCGGTTCCTGCCTTAGCTCAAAGATAATACAGGACGGCGCCGTTTACGCGCCTCGGGCGCGTGCCTTCGAGGATTGCCAACATCGGCAATCCTCGAAGCCCCTCTCAATGCACGACAAGAATCCTCAATTCAGGACGGTCCCATCCAAGGCTAATGGTGAGAAATTCGGTCATTGTGGAAAGACGGAACCTTATAAACGACACGGATGGATTATGGACTCCTGCTCCGCCGTTCATTGTGGGGAGGTTCGAGGATTCCCGCCGTTGGGAATCCTCGAACCCACGCGCCCGAGGCGCGTAAATGACTTCGTTCGTCTTCTCTAGATCGGCTGCGTAGGCCGAGGCCCCGTCTTCTTGACCGGGACCTCCGGCGCGAGCGTGCGCCCGTCCTGGCCGGCCGCGGAGACCAACGGCAGCGACAGGGTGATGTGGGTGCCGCCTTCGGGCAGGGAGCGCGCCTCGACGCCGCCGCCGTGGGCCTCGACGACCCGCTTGACCACGCTCAGCCCCAGGCCGCTCTTGGGGCCCTTGCCGTGGCTGACGAAGGGCTCGAAGAGGGTGCCCGAGACCTCCGGAGGGATGCCGGGGCCGTCGTCGGTGACCGAGATCTCGAGGCGGCCGCCGCGGGCGGTGGCGGACAAGGTGACCGCGCCGGGCTTGCCGGCGAAGGCCTGGATGGAGTTCTGGATGAGGTTTTCCAAGGAGCGCAGGATGCGCCGGTCGTCCATCATGCAGACGAAGGGCTCGGCGACGAGCTTGAGCGTGGCCCCCGAGTGGCGCAGGCGCGAGGCGGTCGAATCGCGGACCTCTTGGAGCAGGTCGTCGATGCGCACCGGGCGCAGGTCGAGCGTCACCTCTCCCGAGGCGAAGTCGAGCAGGTCCTGGAGCATGCCGGCCATCCGCTCGACCTGGCGATGGACGCTCTTGCAGGAGGCCTGCGTCTGAGGGTCGTCGTGCTTCTCGGTCAAAAGGCTGGCGACGAGGTCGACGGTGCCTAAGGGGTTGCGGAAGTCGTGGATGATGGAGCGCGCCATCTCGCCGACGAGCTCCAGCTTGCCCTTGCGCAGGTGCTCCGAGGCGAAGCGCTCGTTGGCGTCCTTGAGGTACCCGACGGTCCGGCGCAGGAAGGCCAAGGCGGTCTTGCCCGGCTCGCCCTCGAGGACGCCGCGGACGACGGCCGTGGGGATGAAGAGGGTTTCGACCTCTCCGAGCGCGCGGGCGCCGACGGTCCGCGGGACCTCGGTCAGCACGCCCAGCTCGCCGAAGAACTTGCCGGCCTCGACGACGCCGATGACGGCGCCGGAGGCGAAGAGCTCCACCTCGCCGCCCTCGATGACGTAGACGCCGTCGGCGGTCCCGGCCTCGGGGAAGAGCAGGGCGCCGGCCTTGAAGGTCCTCCGCTCGGCGGCCTTCTCGAGCACGGCGCGGCCCTCGGGGGTGAACAAGCCGAAGAACGGGTTGGCGGCGGCGGCCATGGCGCCATGATACGATAGGAACGTGCATGGAATCTTCCTCGCGGCGGCGCTTCTCGCGGCCGCCCCGGCGGCTGCGGGCGGGTTCGAGACGCGCCGCGGCCTCGTCTACTCGCGCAGCTGCGGCGAACCGCTGACGCTCGACGCGTACGTGCCCGAGGGCCGCGGCCCCTTCCCGGGCGTGCTCGTCATCCACGGCGGCGGCTGGTCGGCGCGCCGGCCCACCGACATGCTGCGCATCGCCAAGCTCTTGGCCCGGCGCGGCTACGTGGCGCTCAACGTGACGTACCGGCTCGCTCCGCAGAACCACTATCCCGCGGCGCTCGACGACGTGCGCGAGGCCCTGCGCTGGGCGCGCCGGGAGGCGCCCGCGCTCAAGCTCGACCCCGCGCGCGTGGGGGCCTGGGGGTATTCGGCCGGCGCGCACCTGGCCGCGATGCTGGGCGTGGCGGGCGGCGAGGACGTGGGCGCGCTCGACCGCGTGCAGGCCGTGGTGGCGGGGGGGACGCCGTCCGACTTCGAGCTCTACCCGAAGAGCCCCATCATCACGCCCTTCATCGGGAAGGCGTTCGCGGAGGCCCCGGCGCTCTGGCGCGAGGCCTCCCCGGTCAACCATGTGACCCCCGACGACGCGCCGTTCTTCATCTACCATGGCTCCCGGGACACCCTCGTCGAGCCGGAGCAGGCGCGGCGGTTGGCCGCCGCGCTCGCCAGGGCCGGCGTGCGCCACGAGCTCTATTGGGTGAAAGGCCGCGGGCACGTCTGGGCGTTCGTCTTCGACCGCGGGGCGGCGGAGAAGGCCGTCTCCTTCCTCGACGGCGTCCTCCGAGTGTTCTAATATCGGCGCGATGGCTTTAAGACTCCGGACCGCCGTCCTCACCCTCGACCGCCGGGGCCGCCCGGTCCATTGGCCGGACGCCCTGCTCGTCGTCGACGGCGGCCGGTTGGCCGAGGCGCGGCCGCTGGCGCGCGGCCGGGCCCCCCGCGGCGTCCTCGACCGGCGCGGGCGCCTGGCCATCCCGGGACTCGTCGACGCCCACTGCCACCTGCCCCAGTATCCCGCCGTCGCCGCCGACGGGGGGGAGCTCCTCCCCTGGCTCAAGAAGAACATCTTCCCGCTCGAAAGGCGCTTTCGCGGAGAGTACGCGCGGGACCTGAGCCGGCTCTTCTTCACGGACCTCGCGGCCCACGGCACGACGGCGGCGGCGGTCTATCTGAGCGTCTACGCAGAGAGCGCGCAGACGGCCTTCGAGGAGGGCGAGCGCTCGGGCCTGCGCCTCGTGATGGGCAAGGTGATGATGGACCGCGGCTCCTACGACGGCGACTTCGCCCGCACCCACCCCCGCGAGAGCCGCCCGCACGCCTCCCTGCGCGAGTCCGACCAGCTCTGCGAGCGCTGGCACGGCGCGGCGGACGGCCGCCTGCGCTACGCCTACACGCCGCGCTTCGCGCTCTCCTGCACGGAAGGCCTGATGCGGGCGGCCGGCGCCGAAGCCGCGCGCCGCGGAGCGTTCGTGCAGACCCATCTCTCCGAGAACGGCGCCGAGGTGGCGGCGGTGCGCCGGGCCTTCCCGCGCGCCAAGAGCTACGCGGACGTGTACGCGCGCGCGGGGCTGTTGGGGCCGCGCACCCTCCTCGCGCACGGCATCTGGCTCTCGGACGCCGAACGCCGCGCGGTGAGCGGCAGCGGCTCGACCTTGGTCCACTGCCCGACCTCGAACGCGTTCCTCGAAAGCGGCGTGATGGACCTGCCTGCGGCGCGGCTGGCCGGCTGCCGCTTGGCGCTGGGCTCCGACGTCGCGGCCGGCCCTTCCTTGGACCTCTTCGAGGCGATGCGCCAATCGGTGTTCGCCCAACGGCTGGCGAAGGCGCATGGGCTCTTCAAGACGCCGCCGCAGGCGACGCCGCTCAAGGCCTTCGCGCTCGCGACCTCGGGCGGGGCGCGGGCGCTCGACCTGCCCGCCGGGGCGGGGACGCTGACGGCCGGCGCGCCCGCCGACTTCGTCCTGCTCGATCCGGCGGCCTACGACCGGTTCGGGCCGGCGGCCGACGCCGAGACGGCGCTGGCGCGGCTGGTCTACCGCGGCTCGGCGGCGGCGGTACGAGCGACGTTCGTGGCCGGACGCCGGGTCTGGGGGCGCCTATGAGACGCTGGGTCTTCGTCGCCGTGTTCGCGGCCGCCTGCGCGTCCCCGACCCCGCGGCCGTCGGTCACGAAGCCCTGGGGGGTCGAGGGGCGCGACTACGTCGTCGCGGCCGACCATCCGCTGGCCTCGGAGGCGGGAGCCCGCATCTTGGCCGCCGGCGGCAACGTCGTCGACGCGGCGGCGGCGACCTCCTTCGCTTTGGCCGTCCTGCGCCCGCACAGCGCGGGCCTCGGCGGCGGCGGGTTCATGCTCTTTAAGCCCGCCGGAAAGGAGGCCGTGTTCCTCGACTACCGGGAGACGGCTCCCGGCGCGGCCGAGCTGTCGGCGTACGTCGGCCCGGACGGGAAGCCCGTCCCGGGAAAGACCGAGTCCGGCCCTTGGGCGGTGGGCGTGCCCGGCCACCTGCGCGGCGTGCCGACGATGCTGGCCAAGTACGGGACGCTGCCGCTGGCGACGGTCGTCGCGCCCGCCGTCGAGCTGGCCGAGAGGGGCTTTCCCGTCGACGCGCACCTCCACGAGGCGATGCTCGACCTGGCCGACCGCATCGCCAAGTCCGGCGAGCCGCAGCGGTATGCGGAGGCCGCCCGGCTCTTCCTCAAGGACGGCAAGGCGCTGGCCGTCGGGGAGGTCCTGGTCCAGTCGGACCTGGCGGGGACGCTGCGCGCGCTCGCGGCCCAGGGGCCGGACGCGTTCTATCGGGGCCCGCTGGCCGAGAAGGTCCTCGCCGTGGCCGGCGCGGCCGCCGGGGGCCCGATGGCCGCCGAGGACCTGGCCGACTACGAGCCGGTGTTCCGGACCCCGCTGGTCGGCCGCTTCCGCGGCCGGACGGTGGTGAGCGCGCCGCCGCCGAGCTCGGGGGGCGCCTGCCTCGTCGAGATGCTCGGGGCGCTCGACGCCTATTCCCCGAAGGTCCTGGCCCGGCCCGAAGGCCGGGCGCTGGTCGTCGAGGCGATGAAGCACGCGTTCGCGGACCGCGCGCGCCTGTTGGGCGACCCCGACGCGCACCCCGAGGTCGAGGAGAACGCGGCCGCGATGACCTCGGCGCGGCGGCTCAAGGAGCTTAAACCCCTGCTCGCGGCCCCGCACACCAAGGAGCCCACCTTCTACGGCGTCCAGGTCCTGCCCGAGGACGCGGGGACGACGCACTACGTCGTGATGGACGCCCAGGGCAACGCGGTGTCGGCGACGGAGACCGTCAACCTCTTCTTCGGCTCGATGCTCGTGGTGCCGGGCGCCGGCATCGTGCTGAACAACCAGATGGACGACTTCGCGGTGTCCACCGCGGCCGCGAACGCCTTCGGCCTGCGCCAGTCGGATTTGAACCTGGTCGGCCCCGGCCGGCGCCCGCTCTCGTCGATGTCGCCGACCTTGCTCCTCGACCGCGGCGAGGCCGTGCTCGCGGCGGGCGGCTCCGGCGGCCCGCGCATCATCACAGGGGTGCTCTGGGCCGTTCTCAACTCCGTGGCCTTCGGGATGGCGCCCGACGCGGCCGTCGCCGCGCCGCGGCTCCACCACCAGTGGAGCCCGGACGTGGTGCGCTTCGACCCCGAAATCCCGGCCGACGTCCGCGAGGAGTTGACCGTCCGCGGCCACCGCCTCGTCCCCGCCGAGGGGGAGGCGGCGGTGCAGCTGGCCGTGCGCGACGCGCGCGGCCTGGCCGCGGCCAGCGACCCGCGCAAGGGCGGGCGCCCGGCCGGGCGCTAGCCCGGCTTCCTATAAACCTGTTAAGCTAGCCCTCTGTGCCGCCCAAAAAGCCCCTCGACATCACCTACCGGTTCACTTTGCCCGACGGCCAGGTCAAGGAATTCCAGGTCAACCTGGACCCCGAGACGCTGGCCCTGCGGCGCGAGGAGCGCGCGGACCTGCCCGAGTGGACGAACCTCACGCACCAGCAGTGCCCCAACTGCCCGCTCAAGCCCGCCGACAGCCCGCGCTGCCCGACCGCGGTGGCGCTCGTGGACGTCATCGACTCCTTCAAGGACTCGCTCTCGAGCGTGCTCGCGGAAGTCGAGATCGTCACCGAGGCCCGGACGTACAAGAAAAAAGCGCCGCTCTCGGCGGGCGTCAGCGGCCTGATCGGCCTCGTGATGTCCACCAGCGGCTGCCCCATCCTCGACAAGCTCAAGCCGATGGTGCGCGAGCACCTTCCTTTCGCGACGCTCAAAGAGAGCCTCTATCGCTTTCTGTCGATGTATACGCTCGCCCAGTTCCTCAAGGGCTGGAAGGGGAAGGGCCAGGGGCCCGACCTCGAGATGACGGGCCTGATGAGCTTCCTCGAGGACCTGCGGACCGTCAACCGCGCGTTCTGCCAGCGCCTCTACGCGGTCTGCCGCAAGGACGCCAGCCTCAACGCGCTCGTCCACCTCGACTGCTTCGCCGACAACACGCAGTTCTTCCTCAAGCGCAAAGGCCTCGACGAGCTGGCCCGCTACTTCCACGCCCACCTCGACTGACTCCAAATAGGGGACAGTCCCTAATTTGTAGTCCCGCACCCCTGCGTCTTCCGATAGAAGATCGCGGAGGGGGAAACGCATAGGAAGGCGGCGATCTGTCCGACGGAATACCCTTCCTCCTGGGCGGCGGCGATGAACCGCTGGCGAAGGCCCAGCAAATCCCGCCTCTTGGACCTCTCCTTGATTAATCCCGGTCTGTGCCCGCCTTCGCGTTCGAAGTGGGCTGCGAGGACCGCCAGGGGCACTTTGTCGCCCCGCCGCGCAGCGGTCGGCCTGGGGCTGGCTTTCATATCTTCCCGATAAGCCTCCCGAGCCCTCCGTTCGTCCGTGCCGAAGCGCCCCAACAAGAGGCCCCTCCCGCTGGGGGCCGCGGAGTCGGGGGCGAGGTACTCGTTATGGGTGGACCAGCGCCATTGTTCCGGCTCCCTCACGAGGCCTGCGCGGACCGGATTGCGATGGACATAGCGGACCAGAGGTTTGAGCCCGAGTTCGGGGTCGCAGGGGTACGATTTGAAGCGGTCCTCGAAGAGGTGGCCGGTCCGGCCGTACTTCTTGTTCATGTAGGCGGCGTGCGACGTCTGGGCGCGGTGCATGGCACGGCTGATCGCCTCCATTTCTCCCTCGAGCACGGTGTGGTAATGGTTCGTCATCAGGCAAAGGGCGATGACCAGCACCCCTTCGGCCGCGAGTTCGGCGAGGAGGGAGTTCCAAAAGCGCTCCCAGTCGCACTCTTCTTCGAAGATGTCCTGTCGGCGGTTGCCGCGGCCGATGATATGCCAGTCAACGTCTTTCAGCTGGAGGCGGGGTTGTCGAGGCATCCTACCTAGTAAACGCAGAACCCCCCGAAAAAGTTCCATCCTCCGACGAGGACTCCCGGCGGAGACTCCAAATTGGGGCCTGTCCCTAATCTGTAGTTGACGGGCGACGGGGACCCGGTTACCCTTGGGAGATGCCGCTTTTGGCACTCCTGGCCTCCCTGGCCTCCGGCGCCTGGGCGGCGCCGCGTTCTCGTCCGGACAACCTGCGCCCAGGCTCGGCGCTCGAGGGGGCGCCGCTGTGCCGCGACCTGCGCCCCCACGCCGGCCGCCTCAAGTGGACCTTCGCCCCGTCCCAGGACAACATGATCAACTGCGGCGCGGGGGGCGGGGAGTCCTCGAACTACATCCTCGTCGAACAGCCCTCCCAGCCCTATGAGCTGCATGTCATCTCGGTGGACGAGGGGTCCTTCCCTGTCATGACGGGGGACCCCTCGGTGCCGGACCGCTCCGTGCAGGTCGTCGTGTACAAGACTCGCAAGCCGGTGGTTCTAGCGCTGGCCGCGCGCGCGCCCACGCTCTGGGACGTCACGGTCACGCCCGAGGCGCGCGTCGAGCTCGTCATCATCCAGGGTAAGGGCAAGCAAGTCTTGCGCGGCGTCCCGGACGAGATCCCCGTCGCGCGCCGCTCTTGGGAGCAGGCTTGCGCGTATGCCCAAGCTTGGGAGCCGCGGCGCAACCTCGTGGGACCCGACCTCCCGCTCCTCATGACGAGCCTGCGCTGCTCCACCGGCCTGAGGGAGTCCTCCTTCCAGGGTTGCGCCGAGGGGGCCGTCTTCGAGGTGCCTCACTACCGACAGGAAGGCGCGGCGAAGGAGGACCTCAAGTGGGAGCCGCCCTGCCCGCTGCCCGTGGACCCAGACGCGCCGCTCGTGCGCCGCCGCGACCCTCTTCGCCGCGAGGCCGAGGTGCCCGAGGAGCATCCCGCGCGGGTCGCGGACCCGGTCCGCGCGGCCGAGCCCGAGCCGGAGCCTCGCCCTCGTCCCGCCCCTCGCGGCGCCGTCAGGGACCCTTTTGCGAGCATGGGCCGCGGCGGGGCGCTCAAGCCTCCCGTCGGGGCCCCGCCGCACGAGGAGGCTGAGCCAGAGCCCATCGTAACGCAGGCCCCCGCTCCGGATCGTCCGCCGGCAAAACCCGCCTTGGAGAGCCCTCCGCCCGCGGCCAAACCCGAAGTCCTCCCCGCTCCCGAATCGGCCCCGGCCCGTGACGACATCCCGGTCCGTGCTTTGGCCATCCTCATGAAGGGCGACGTGACCTTGCTCACTCACGACGCGGTGCCGGACCTGATCATCGCCCTCGAGCGGGGGGACGAGACTTTGCGTTGGCGGGCCGCCGACGCCCTGGGTCAGCTCGGCTCGGCGGCGGTCTCTTCGGCCCCCGCGCTGCTCAAGGCCACCAAGTCCGACAGCTGGCGCGTGCGCTCGAGCGCCGCCCTGGCCCTGGGCAACGTGGGAGCCTCGGAAAGGAAGGTCGTCAAGGCGCTCCGGCGTCTCCTGAAAGACAAGCACCCGGACACCCGGCACAGCGCCCAGACGGCGCTGTCGCGGCTTACTCCAAATTAGGGCCTGTCCCCTATTTGTAGTGGGGCCGAAAGGCCTGGGAGGGAGTGGGCCTAAAGGGCGTGGGGTGCGCTATAATGGGAGCCATGACCAAGACCCTCCTCCTCGCCGCCGCCCTGGCCGTCCCCGCTTCCGCCGCCCCGTCGCTCGAGGCCGTGAAGGCCATGCCGCTCCTCTCCGCCGAGCTCGCGCTTCCCGCGCGCAAGGCGTTCAAGGCCCAGCGCAACGTCTCGCTCTACGGCGACGTCCGCCTCTCGGGCAACGGCTTCGTGCCGCACAACGGCGGCTTCGTCAGCATCCCGCTCTCGGGCAGCATCCGCGTCACCGGCGACGGCGGCAAGGTCCGCGGCGACGGCATGGTCAACGAGTACGTGAGCGTCTGGGTCCGCGAGGGCTCGAACTACGTCAGCCAGTTCGTCACCGTCAACGCCAACGTCAGCCTCTACGACGGCGGCCGCTACGTCGGAACCGCCAACATCCACGGCTCCGTGATGGTCTCAGGCTGGGCCAACGGCTCCTGGCTGCGCCTCGACGGCTCCGGCTCGGTGAACGGCTCGGCCTTCGTCAGCGACCCGGCCAAGTAGCCTGAGCACCGAGCGCCTCAAGATCCCCGGACCCGCCGGGACTCTGGCGGGCAAGCTCGAGCGGCCCGAGGGCCCCGTCTTCGGCGCCGTCCTCTTCCTCCACGCCTTCACCGGAGACAAGGACATGCTGGCCGTCGCGCGCCTGTGCCGGGGACTCGCGGCCCGCGGCGTCGCGGCGCTCCGCTTCGACGCGACCGGCCTCGGCGAGAGCCCGGGGGATTTCGCCGCGACGGGCTTTGAATCCTGGGTCGCCGACGCCCTGGCCGCCGCCGACGGGATGACCGCCGCGTTCCGCGCGCCGACGGCGGTCGCGGGCCTGAGCCTCGGCGGCGCGGCGGCCTTGGCGGCGGCCGCGCGCCTGCCCTCGGCCCGCGGGGCCGCGGCGGTCAACGCGCCGGCCCTGCCCTCGCATCTCTTGAGCGTCCTGCCCGGCCTCGACGCCGTCCGCCGCCAAGGCGTGGCCCCGGTCGAGGTCGCCGGCCGCCGGGTGCGGCTGGGTCGCGGCCTGCTCGACGAGCTCGCCGCCTCGGACCCGGCCGCCGAATTCTCCCGTTCGGGGAAGTCGCTCTTGGTCCTCCACGCCCCCGCCGACGACCTGGTTCCGTTCTCCGAGGGGGAATGCCTCTTGAAAGGCCACCGCGGCCCGAAGGCCCTCAGGCGCCTCGAAGGAGGCGACCATCTGCTGACGAGCCGAGCCGTCTGCGAGGCGGCCTCGGACGCCCTCGCCGGCTGGGCGAAGTCGCTGGCGTGACCCGCCTCCGCGCCGTCTGCCTGGCGCTTCTGCTGCTCGACCTCCTCTACTGCGTGATGGCCGTGACCACGGTCAACGCCCCGTCCTGGGACATGTTCGCGAAAGTCGAACCGCTCGACTTCGAGCTCACCGACGCCCGCGGCGCGCCCGTCGACCTGCGCGCGTCCCTGCCGCGGGCGTTCTACCTCGTGCGCCGCGAGATGCTGCCCGCCCTCGCCGAATGCGCGTGCCGCCTCCGCCCCGAACCCGCGCCGTGGCGTCTGCGACTCAAGGACGGGAGCTTCACGAAGGACATATGCGTCCCCTGATCCCCGTCCTCGAGGCGGGGGCCGACCGTTACGACGCGCGCTGGACGCGGGCGGCGGCGGCCCTGCTCGGCGCGGCGTGGCTCGCCCTCGTCGGGCAGGAGGCGGCGAACCGCCTCTGGCTGGTCCACGCCGGCGAGCTGTGCACCCGGCGGCTGCTGCTCTGGCCGCCGTTGACGCCCGCGTGGGGACTTTGGCTCGAGTGGGGGCTCGAGACCGCGGTCGGTGTGCTGCTCCTGAGCGGCCGGCTGGTCCGTCCTGCGGTGCGTCTGGGCGCCGTGCTTGCCTTCGTGAGCGCCCAGCAGCGCTACATGAACCAGAAGGCGCTGTTGACCATCGTCTTGCTCTTCCTCGCGCTCGACCCGCCCGACGCGCGCGAGGCGGGGTTCGCGGAGCGCGACCGGCCGAACCTGGGGCTGCTGCGCTGGCAGCTGGCCATCGTGTACCTCTTCAGCGCGCTGCAGAAGGTCCGCTTCGGCTTCCTCGATGGGACGTCGCTGACGAACATCTTCGCCTACCTGGACACGATGCGCGTCCCCGGCTGGGCGCCGGCCGGGCCGATGGCCGCGGCGCTGGCGGCCTCGCCGGCGCTCGCCAAGTCGCTCTCCTGGGGCGTGGTCGGCGGCGAGCTCGCGCTCATCCCGCTTTCCCTCGCGGCTCCGCGGGTCGCGCTCGTGGGAGTCGCCGTGCTTCATGGGGCGTTCTCGCTCTTCATGCCCGACGTACTCTCGTTCACGCTGACGATGCTGGCGTGCGGGTGCGTTTGCGCGGGGGCGCGGACGGTCGGAACGGCTACGAATAGCACCTGAACGGCGCCGTTTACGCGCCTCGGGCGCGTGGGTTCGAGGATTCCTCGTACGGGAATCCTCGAACCTCCTCTCCATGAACGACCAGAATCTTGAATTCAGGACGGTCCCATCCAAGGCTAATGGTGGTACATTCGGAATTTGTGGAAGGACGGACCTGATGAAAAGACTTTAAGGGTGTTTCATGATCGAAATTTCAGGTACTCTCGCTCCGCCGTTCATTGAGGGGAGGTTCGAGGATTTCCGATGTTGGAAATCCTCGAACCCACGCGCCCGAGGCGCGTAAATTTCGCCGTTCCGCATGTCGTTCTCTGCCCTGGATTTCCCGAGCTTCCCGGCCTAAACTCGGAGGGGACCCCTCCCATGACCCGCCGCATGCCCTACGCCGTGCTCCTGCTGGCCGCCGCGCTCTCCGCGCCCGGCGCCGCGCAATCCGACGCGGTCCCCGGCGCGCCCGTCATCCCCCCCAAGGCCGCCGCGCCGTCGCTCATGGCCGACTTCGAATTCCTGGTCGCCTTCGCCCTCGCCAACCGCGACGTCCGCGCGCAGGCGGTCTGCGGCGTCCCCGAGGCGTTCTGGACGGCCTATCGCGGTCACCTCGAGGACCTTTCCCGGGCGGGCGAGGCCCTCAAGGGCCGCTACCCGGCCCCTTGGCCGCAGTTCCATAAAGACCGCGCGCCGCGCCTCGCCGAGCTCGAACGCCAGGGCTCGGTGCAGCTTCCGGCGCTGACGGCGGCCCGCGCGCAGTGCCGCTACGCCGCCGAGGGCCTAGGGCGCTCGGAGGAAGGGCGCGCGGCGCTCGAGCGCTCCGGCAGCTCCTTCGCCGGCCGGCCGCCGGAAGCGGGCTCCCTCGACCGGACCTTCGACGGGTCCCGCGGCCGCGCCGGGCCGGGGGCCGCTCCGGCGGGCTCCGAGCGCGAGGCGTCGTCGGGAGGGCTCGGGCTGACGGCGCCGGCCGAGGGGCAGGCGCAGGGCGGCCTGCGCGTCAACGACGTCCCGCTCGATTCCTTCGAGGCGCTGACCGACGGCATCGTCTTCAGCGGCGCGCGCGGCGACCGCGCCCGGGAGGTCCTCGGCGCGGCGCTGCGCCACCTCTACTCCGTGCCCGCCGGCCAGGAGGTCCTGCGGGACGTCCAGCGGATGCGGGCCCGCATGGGGGCGGAGTTCGCGGCCGACAAGCCGCGGATCGAGGCGGAGCTCGCCGCGGCCTCGGCCGACCTGGCGCGCGCCGAGGCGGAGGGGAAACCGGAACGCTCCGCCGCGCTCCGCGAGAAGGTGCGCGTCCTGCGCGAGGTGGAGGTCCCCTCCCGCTCCGGCGACGCGAAGCCGCTGGTGCCGGTCTCCTTCGAGTCCACGCCCAACATGTCGGGCTTCTCCCAGCAGGACTTCCAGGTCTGGCGGTTCGAAGGGCTCGAGAACCCCGTTCACGTCTCCCGCGTCGTGCTCGACCCCGCCGTCCTCGAGGACGCCAACGCGCCGCGCGCGGTGGACAAGCTGCTCTCCCACGAGCTGCGCCACGCCGCCGACGCCGGCCGGCTGGCCTCGGCCCGCGAGCGCGGCCTGCAGTGGCTCCTGGTCGAGGACCGGGCCTTCCTGCAGGAGGCCCGCGCCGTCCTCGAGCAGAAGGAGGCGATGGCCTCGGAGCCTCCCAGCGCCTTCGTCACGGCGATGGCCGACGGCGACGCGACGCCCATCCTGCGCGACCCCGTGTCGGCCCGCGAGCACCTCTTCGCCCAGCCCAACTACCTCTGGCACGTCACCCCGGCGGACTTTGCCGACCCGGACGGGGCGCTGCGCGCGCGCCTTGCGGGGGCCTATCGGATGCTCGCCGGCAGCCCCAAGGGCGCCCTGGCGCTCACGGTCCGCACGCTCGAACGTCCCGGCCCCGGCCTCGGGGAGGCCTTCCGCCGCGCGCGCGCCGAGGCGAAGAAGGAGACGCCGTCCTTCGACGAGCAGGCGCGCTTCATCGAGCTGGCCGCCCAGTCTTGGGCGGGCAAGAACTGGCTGGAGCGCGTCGGCCATCTGGGCGAGGATTTTCGGGCCGACACGCCGGAGGGCCGCCGCCTGCGCTCCGAGTACGAGGAGATGGAGCGCGAGTACTTCGCCGGGCTGGGACGCGTGTCGGGCGGGGGGGCGGGCCGGTGAGGGCGGCGCTGGCGGCGCTGCTGTTCGCGTCTTTCGCCCAGGCGTCGCCCCGAGCCGTGCACGGCGCGTTCTCCTGGGAGGAGCCTCGGGGTTGGGCGAGCCGCGACGATTGGGCCTCCGCCGTGCCTTCCTATGCGCTGACCGACGGCCCGGCGCTCCTGTCTGTGACCCTCTACCGGCCCGGCAACCCCCTGTTCTCCGACCTCGCCGCCTATCGGGCGCACCGCCTCGCGGGCCGGGGCGGGGGGGAGAAGCCCAGGCGGGCCGACCCGGCCGCGACGCGCGCCGGAAACGCCGAGGTCTGGGAGCTCGACTACGCCGACGCGTCCTCTCCGGTCCATGGCGCGGCGCGCCCGGGGGTCCCGATGCGCGAGCGCTTCGCTCTGCTCGCACGCGACGGCGGCTTCTGGGTGCTTTCGGTGAAGGCGCCGAAGGCCCGCTTCGAGGCCGCGGCCCAGGCTTTCTCCTTGGCGGTGGCGGGCTTCCGGGTCCTGCCGGACCCTGGCACGCCGGCCAAAAAGCGTCTATAGAGTAGAGACTCCCCCCGGAGGCTTCCATGGGTCTTACCGCGCGCGCCGTCTCGTCGGCTCTTCTCGTCGCTCTGTCCGTCCCCGCCTTCGCGGCGACGAAGGCGGAGGTGAAGGCCAAGGCCGGCGAGGTCATCAAGAAGGTCGAGGCCAAGCTCCCCGCCGGCACCGCCGAGCTCAAGGCCAAGGCGGCGGCGACGCTCTCGACTTTGCCCGCCGACGCGGCGCGGGCGCTGCAGGGCGCCAAGGGCCAGCAGAACTTCACGCCCGACCAGCTGACCCAGATCCAGGCCCAGTCGGGGCAGATCCTCACGAACCTCACCGCGGACCCGCGCGCGGCGGCGGCGGCGGCGCAGGCGGGGGTCACCTCGCAGAAGCTCAACGCCCTCCAGGCCCAGACCGCGGCGGCCGTCCAGAACGCCAAGGGGGCCGATGGGAAGCCCTCGGTCGAGGCCATGGGCCAGCAGGCGCGCGAGTTCATGAAGTCGGAGAAGGCCCAGCAGTTCGGGGACAAGGCGGCCGAAGCCGCGGCCCGGGCCTCCGAGGACCCCAAGCTCAACGCCGCCGCGCTCAAGTTCAAGACCGAGGCCAAGGCCGCGCTCGAGGAAGTGAAGGCCAAGGGCCCCGCTCTCAAGGAGTCGGCCAAGGCGGCGATGACCCCCGAGAACGCCCAGCTCTTCAAGGAGCGCGCCGCGGCCGTCGCGAACGACCCCCAGGTGCGCACCGAGGCCGCCGGGCTGCTCACGAACGCGCAGAAGGCGCTCATCAAGTTCTGCAAGAAGTACGAGGGAAAGGCCGCCGCTCCCGCCCGCTGCCGCAAGCCCAAGCCCGCGCCCGAACCCGCCGCGGAGTAATTGACGGTCCGTTGAGGGCGCATTGACGCCTCCCTGACCCCGCGGGGTTACCCTAAGGGGCGAAGGGGGAGGCGCCTATGTCCTTCACGCGTCGTCTTCTCGTCGCCGTCCTGGGGGCCGTCGTCGCCGGCCCGCCGCCCGCCGCCGCACAAGAGGCCTGGCAAGGAGACGTCGGCCTCCTCTTGGGCGGCCGACGTCTTAACCGGCAGGATTGGGAGCCGACCGAGCGCATGGGTCAGCTGGGCCTCGTGACGAGCTGGCTGCCGCCGCGGTGGCCCGTCGCCCTGGCGGGCGACCTGCTGTTCGCCGGCGACGACGCCGACGCGCGCGCGCCGGGCGGCCTCGGCGAGCAGCGCGGGCGCACGACGGAGCTGGACCTGGGCGTGCGCAAGACCTGGCGGCCGGGCGGCGGCGCCTTCCGGCCGTACCTGGGCGGCGGCCTGTCCTTCATCACGGGCCGCATCGAGCTGGCCGGGCCCGCCGGGACCGTCACCGACGAGGACGACGGCGCGGGGCTGTGGGTCGGCGGCGGCCTGGGCTGGCTGGTCGGCAAGGGCTTCGAGCTGGGCTTGGACGCCCGGCTGTCGCGGGCGCGCACGCGGCTCTTCGGCGACAACAAGAACGCCGGCGGCGGCTCGCTGGGGGTCTTGTTAGGCTACCACTGGGGCGGGGGGGAGCTGGCCGCAGCACCGGCGCCGGCGGCGCCTACTCCGGCCGCTCCCGCGCCGGCGGCCCCTTAGGCCGCGACGCGGCCGTTGAGCGCGCCTTGGAAGGCGGCGAGGAACTCTCGCCCCGTGTGGAACCGGAACGCGGGGTCCGGGGCCAGCGCCTGCTTCATGAAGGCGTCCATCGCGGGCGGGAGCCCGTGGACCAAGGTGGAGACGGGCTTGAAGGACTGCGTGGTCTTGTCGGCGCCCGGCCCGAAAGGCCGCCCGCCGGTCAGCAGCTCGTAGACCGTGCAGCCCAAGGCGTACAGGTCGGATTCCCGCGAGACGAGGCCGCGCTCCTGCTCGGGGGCCATGTAAGGAGGAGTCCCCCAGGCGCCGGTCTGCGTGAGCATCAGCTCGCTCTGGGCCTGGTGCGCGATGCCGAAGTCCATCACCTTGTAGGCGCCCTTGGCGGTCAGCATGATGTTCGAGGGCTTGAGGTCGCGGTGGATGATGCGCGCCTCGTGCGCGCAGTCGAGGGCGGCGCAGACGTCGCGGACCGCGGCCCAGGCCTCAGCCGGGGAGAAGCGCCCCTTCTCGGCGAGCACCGCGTCCAAGCCGCGTCCTTCGACCAGCTCGAAGACCAGATAGAGCAGCGAGTTGTCCTCGACTAAAGTGTGAATCTGGACGATGTTGGGGTGCTGGAGGCGCGCGACGAGGCGGGCTTCCTTTAAGAAGCGGTCGTAGTCCTCCTGCGCCCCGTCGGGCGTGCGCAGCTGCTTGATGGCGACCTTGCGCTCTAACCCTAAGTCCCAGGCCTCGAAGACGACGCCCATGCCGCCGCGGCCCAGGACGCGCCCGACGCGGTAGAGGCCGCCGAGGAGGCCGCCTTCGACCAAGGTCTCCGCGGGGGGCGGCGCCGCCGCGACTTCGACGGGGTCCGCCCCGCGCGTGGTCTGGCCGGTGCGGCCGCGCAGGGCGTTCCAAAGCCCGAACACGAGCAAAGCCGCCGCCACCAGCCCCACGAGCCCGCGGACGCGCCAGTTGGCCGCCGTCCCGGCGCTCTTCTTGTGGGCGCCGCCAAGAGCTTCGTCGTAATAGCTTTGGAGCGCGGGGTCGAGCGCGGCGGCCTTCGCGTAGTCGGCCAGCGCGGCGTCGTGCTCGCCCAAGGCCGAGCGGGCCATCGCGCGGTAGAGGTAGCCCAGGCCGTTCTTCGGCTGGAGGCCGATGGCGCGCTCGAGGAGGGGGAGGGCCCGCGAAGCCTGCCCGAGCTGGATGAGCGCGTAGGCCGCCTCGCGCAGGGCCGAGGGGTCGTTGGGGTCGAGCGTCAGGGCCCTCTCGGAGTCGGCCAGCGCCGCCTTCGGGTTCTTGCCGCGGTTGAGCACGTAGGCGCGCTTCCCATAAGCCGCGGCGTCTTGGGGGTTGCGGTCGATATAGCGGGACAGGTCTAAAAGCGCTTCGCGCCCGCCGCCGATGGCGACCTTGCGGTCGATGGCCGCGAAGAGGGCGAGGCGGGGGTCGGTCCCCGGCTCGGCTTTGCCGAGGAGCGGGACCGGATTGGCGCCCGTGAAGGACTGGGCATCCTCCGGAGCTTGGGCGGCTCGCTGTTGGGAGGCCTGGTCTTGGTTGTCCTCCTCCCGAAGCTTGCCCTGTTTGACCTCCGGCGCCTGGATTCCCAGGCGTTGGAGCTGCATCCGGGACGTGCCGGCGAGCTCGGCGGCGACCTTGTCGCCCGGATTCAGGCTCAGGGCGTTTCGGGCGTCCGTGTAGGCGCCCTTCCAATCCTCGTTCTGGAAGCGGGCCCCGCTGCGCAGGCGGTAGGCGTCGGCGTTCCCCTGGCCGGCGTCGATGAGGCGGTCGAGGACCCGCTCCGCGCCGGCCGGGTCGCCGCCGCGCATATAGTCCCTGGCGAGACGGCCCGAGGACACGGGGTCGGGGGGGTATTGGTTGAGGACCTCTTCGCCCGCTCTGGCGCGTTCGGCCGCCCCGTCCCTCTCTTCGGGGGTGGGGAACTCCATCGGAGGCTCCTCTTGTGGGTCCTCCGGCTTTTCGCCGGGCAGCGGGCCCATCGGGTAGGGCTTTATGGTGACGTCCGCTCCGCCACCATCGGTTGATTCCCCGCCTTTCGGGATGACCACGATCCCCGGCTTGCGGGGCTTGACCCCGGTCAGGGCCCCGCTCTCGGCCCCGGTGGTTTCATCACCCTCGTTTGCGATGGCCCAGCGTCCGGCGCCGGCCAGAACGGCCGCCACGAGGGCCAAAGTCAGGCCAGGACGCGACATGCCCCCAGTATAACGGTCCTCCGTCGGCGCGCAAGGGTTGCTCGGGGGTTGAATTGCAGAGCAGCCTTTTAGGCCCACCGCGCTATGGGCCCGCAGGCCCTTTCGGAGCGGGGAAATTTGGAGCAGAATGAGCGGAAGGCTCCCAAGTGAGAGGCGGCATGAAGCTGAACGGCTCTTCGCAGACGGCGTGGCGGTCCTTTCCTGTCTTTGCGCTCTTCGCCCTAGCGCTCGTCGCTGGCCGCGCAGAGGCGGCGGAGTGCGAGGCGCCGAATCTGGAACTTTCCCAGTGCACGGCCCGGTGCGATCGAGGCGATATGGTGGGCTGCGTCAATCTCGCCGTCATCTATACCTCCGGCATCGGTGTCGAAAGGAACGACGTCGAAGCCTTCAGGCTTCTCACCCTCGCTTGCGAGAGGGCGGAAGGAAAGACGCGAATCCACGCATGCGCCACCCTCGGCGGCATGTATGCGAGCGGGCGTGGGACGGGGAAGGACTATCAGCAGTCTTTGCGTCTCCTTGGGATTGGATGTGACGGCGGCATCCCCAACGCTTGCGCGAACCTCGGCCTCCATTACGCGAACGGATTGGGCGTGACGGCCGACCAAGAGAAGGCGAACGCCCTCTATCTGCGGGCCGCCCGGGACTTTCAGAGAGATTGCGACGCCAACAGGCCGTCGTCCTGTGCCTTGCTCGGCGGTTTGTATGAATTCGGGCAAGGTGTCCCTCGGGACCTTTCCATCGCACGCTCACTGTTCGAGAAGGCCTGCCGCGGAGGCTGGAAGCCCGCCTGCGCGCGGGCCGCGCAAGTCCCCTCCAACTGACGGGCGGACGGCCTTCCCCTCCGGCGCCTACGTCGGATTCGTGAGTTATTGTTCTAGAATCAGCCCATCCGGAGCGTAGCTCAATCGGTAGAGCGCCTGCTTTGGGAGCAGGAGGTTCCGGGTTCAAGTCCCGGCGCTCCGAACCTATGCTCATCAAACTCCGCGTCCACCCCGACGCCAAGAAGGACGCCGTGGAGCGCCGCGCGGCCGACCACTACGACGTGTGGACCCGCCAGCCCGCCGAGCGCGGCCTCGCGACCGCGGCGGTCCTCACGCTCATGGGGAAAACGCTCGGCATCCCCGCCGGCCGCATCCGTCTCGTGAAGGGGGCGACGAGCCCGAGCAAAATAATCGAGGTGCCATGAAGAAGCTGCTGACTCTCACGTCGCTTGCCGTGCTCCTCGCCGCCTGCGGCGGCCCCAAGGGCCCCCGCGCCTTCACCTACGCGACCTCCGGCGAGCTCACCGGCCTCGACCCGGACCTGGCCTACGACGGGGACACCCAGGGCCTCCTTTATAACGTCTACGAGACGCTCATCGCCTTCGAGGGGGAGACGAACGACAAGATCGTCCCCAAGCTGGCGACGGACGTCCCGACCCGCGAGAACGGCGGCATCGGCAAAGACGGCCGCACCTACCGCTTCCCCATCCGCAAGGGCGTCAAGTTCCACGACGGCCGCGAGCTGACGCCCGACGACGTCCGCTATTCGCTCCTGCGCTTCATGCTCACCGACCGTGACGGCGGCCCGTCGTCCTTGCTCCTCGAGCCCATCCTCGGCCTGACCGGCACGCGCGACAAGGACGGCAAGCTCAAGGTCGCGTACGCCGAGGCGGCCAAGGCCGTCACGGTCGACGGCGACGCGGTGGTCGTGCGTTTGAAGCAGCCCTTCGGCCCCTTCCTCGCCATCATGGCGCGCTGGTCGTACGTGGTGAGCCGGTCTTGGTGTAAAGAGAAAGGCGACTGGGACGGGGAGGAGAAGGGCTGGGAGAAGTTCAACAACCTCAAGGCCGACGACTCGAAGCTCTTCGCCGAGGCCAACGGCACGGGGCCCTTCAGGGTCGAGCGCTGGGACCGCGTCGGCCGGCGCATCATCTTGGGCCGCCACGCCGGCTACTGGCGCGCGCCGGCGGCGCTCGAGCGAGTCGTCCAATTGGCGGTGCCCGAGTTCGCGACGCGGCGGCTCCTGCTGCAGGGCGGCGACGCCGACATCATCGCGACGCCCCGGCCGCTGTTGTCCCAGGTGGAGGGCGTGAAGGGCGTCGTCGTGCGCGACGGCCTGCCGCGCCTGTTGACCGACCCGTCGCTCTTCTTCACCTTCAAGATCAACCCGTCGGGCAACCCCGACATCGGCTCCGGCAAGCTCGACGGCGAGGGCATCCCGCCGGACTTCTTCGCCGACAGGGACGTGCGCAAGGGCTTCGCGTATTCCTTCGACTACGACGCGCTCTTAAACGACACCTTCAAGGGCAAGGCCGCGCGGGCCGTGTCCTCCATCCCGCCGGGCCTGGCCTTCCGCGACGCCGCGGCGCCGCATTACGACCACGACTTGAAGCGGGCCGAGGCGCACTTCAAGAAGGCCTGGGGCGGCCGTGTCTGGGAGAAGGGCTTCCGCTTCACCTTGACCTACAACACCGGCGGCGACACGCGCGAGGCGGCCTGCCAGATCCTCAAGAAGAACGTCGAGTCCCTGAACCCCAAGTTCCGCGTCGACGTGCGCGGCGTCGAGTGGGCGGCCTTCCTCGACAAGGCGCAGAGGAAGCTCATGCCGCTCTTCGCGCGCGGCTGGACCGGCGACTACCCCGACGCGCACAACTTCGCGTTCCCGTTCTACCACCGCGACGGCCGCTACCCGTCGGCGCAGGGCTACGCCGACGCGACGTTCGATTCCCTGGTGGAGAAGGCCGTGCGCGAGGTGGACCCCAAGAAGCGCGCGGCGCTCTACTCGGACATCGCGAAGCGCGCCTACGAGGAAGTGCCGAGCCTGCTGACCGTCCATCCTGCGGGCGTCTATGCGATGCGCGAAGACGTCCAGGGCTTCGTCGACAACGCGGTGCTGATGGGCGTGGACTTCTACCCGCTGCACCGATGAAGGTGGACCGCCCCGCGGTCGCGGCCAAGGCCGTGGCGGCGCTCCGAAAGCTTTACCCGGACGCCGACTGTGAACTGACCTTCTCAGGACCCCTGCAGCTGGCGGTCGCCGTCATCTTGTCGGCGCAGTGCACCGACAAACGCGTGAACATGGTGACGCCGGCGTTGTTTCGCCGCTACAAGACCGCCGCCGACTTCGCCGCGGCGGACCCCGCCGAGCTCGAGGGCCTCGTCCGCTCGACGGGATTTTTCCGCTCGAAGGCTCGGTCCATCCGCGAGATGGCCGCGGCGGTCGTGAGGGACTTCGGCGGAAAGGTGCCGGAGACGATGGCGGAGCTCTTGACCCTGCGGGGCGTCGCGCGCAAGACGGCCAACGTCATCTTGAACGTCGCCTACGGCAAGTCCGAGGGCATCGTCGTGGACACGCACATGAAGCGCGTGGCGTTCCGGCTGGGCCTCACGCGGCGGACGGACCCCGTGAAGGTCGAGCGCGACCTGATGGCCTGCGTGCCCGCCGAGGCGTGGAGCTATTTCGGCATCGGGGCGATCTGGCACGGGCGCAGGGTGTGCTTCGCCCGCAAGCCCGCCTGCTCCGCCTGCACGCTGTCGGCCTTCTGCCCGAAGCGCGGCGTCTAGAACTTCGACACGGCCGCGGGGGGGGCGGAGCACTTGTTGTCGGCCTTCCGGATGGCCCGGTGCCACTTGAAGTAGGCCAGGCTCTCCGAGGCGACGTGCACGCAGCCCGTCTCCCCGTACATCTCGCCGTAGCGGTTCAGGAAGTGCCCCAGCTCGTGCAGCCACATCGTCGCCGCGGCGTCGACGTTCTCGGAGGCGGTCGTGGGTTTGGCCGACGGGTCGAAGAGCCGCTCGCCGCCGAGGAAGGGCAGCAAGGTGACGACCCCGGCGGCGCCGTAGGGCGCCTTCGGGTTGTTGTCGACGAAGCCGGTGGTCAGGCCGCCGCGGGCCAGCACGTAGACCGGCATGTCGTTGTCGGGCTCGATCATCGCGGTGTTCGTCAGCACGAAGTCGGCGTCGGTCTGCTCGCGGATGTAGACCATCCAGTGCAAGGTCGAGGTCAGGCGGCGGTCTTCCTCGGAGCGCACCAACGCGCCGGCCTTGGTCTCGAGCCCGGCCAGCCAGGCGTTGACGCTGCGCACCTTCGCGGCGGCGGCCGCGCGGGCGGGGTAGGGGTCCATGCCCTTCGTCTCCGGGAACAGGCGTTCGAAGACCTCGCGGCCGCGGACGGCGTACTCGCGCCCGACCAGGTAGAGGAGGCCCTCCTTCCCGGCCTTCGTCTCGAGGTCGAGGCGCGAGGCCGCCAGGCAGGCGGCCTGGTCGGGGGAGGCGAACGGCATCCGTTCGCCCGCGAACTCGATGCGCAGCGGGCGAGCGCCGACCTCCGACAGGCGCAGCGTGTAGCCGTACCAGCGCTTGGTCAGCGCCTCGACGCGGCGGTAGAGCTCGGCGCGGCCTTCGGCGGTCAACGTGGGCAGGCGCTCGTCTTCGAGATAGAGCACCCGCAGGGTCACCGGAGCCGCCTTGGAGACGGGGGCCAGCCTCGGGAGCTTGTCGTAGTCCTGCGCCACCTTGTCGCAGGGATGGCGCCGGGAGCAGGCCGCGGCCAGGCCCGCGAGGAGGACGAGGAGCGCCCGCCTCACCAGCGCACGGGGAACGCGCGCCCGCCGAGCTCGTGGACGGTCTCCGTCAGGGAGCCGCCCGCGCCGGCCTCCACCCACAGGTAATGCGTGCGGCGGTAGGAGGGGTAGCCCGGGGGGAGCGGGTAGAGCGGCGAGCCGCCGCCCGCCGTCAGCACGTAGCGGACGCCGTCGAGCTCGGCGGTGCCGAACGCGTGGATGTGGCCCATGTAGACCCGCTTGGGGCGGCGGCGGGCGAGGATCTCGCGGAAGCGGGCCGACCCGCCCTCGAAGTAACCGGACATCATCTTGTCGTCCTCTTCGGGGACGACGGACTTGATGAGGCCCTTGAGATACACCGGCGGGATGTGGAGGAAGAGGAGGGCGGGCCGGTCCGTGTCGAGCGCCGCGTCGAGCCAGTCGAGCTGGGCCTCCGTGACCGAGTAGTCGGCCGAGTCGAAGGCGACGAAGCGCCAGCCGCCGCGGTCGAACGCATAGTCGCCGTCCCCGAACACCGCGCGGTAGAGGTCTTTGTCGGCCTCGCCGTTGGGGGCGGAGCGGTCGTGGTTGCCCTGGATGTGGAACAGCGGCACCTTGGCCTCCGCGACGAGGAGGCTCAGGTAGGCGCGGTAGTTCTTGGCGACGCCCTTCGAGACGAAGTCGCCCAGCTGCATCACGAGCTCCGGGCCGCGCGGCTGGAGCAGGCGCAGCAGGCTCTTGAAGCCGTCCCGCGGGGCGAACACGCGCTGCCAGGGGAAGCGGCCGGGCTCCCCGTCTCCGACCACCGCGAAGCGGACGCCGGCGCCGGAGGGGGTTGCCGCGAGGCGGTCCAGCATCGCCTGCGTCCCCCACGCGGCCTTCGCGGCGGCCAGGTCGGGGGGGACCTCCGTCAGCGCGCCGAGCGGCGGGGCCTCGCCGGAGAGGCCGGGACGGGCGGCCCCGGGCGCCGCCCGGGAGCCGTCGAAGACGGCGCGGGCGTCGAGGGCGGCGCGGGAGGCGGGCGCCAGGGCGAGGAGGCAGGCGGCGAGGGCGGTCTTCATGCGGTCTCCAGTGCGGCGGGCGTCCCGGCGGCGGCCCGGGTGAGCGCGGCCAACAGCATGGCCGAGCTCCAGGTGAACGGAGACTCGGCTCGGTAGAGCCGGCCCGAGAGCGGGCGGCCGGTCTCCGGGTGGTAGACCTCGCCGGCGGCGCCGTCGGCCGTCAGCAGACCGGCGACCGCGGCGGCGAGGCGGGCGCGGTGGGCCTCGCGCCCGGTCAGGGCCAGGGCGTCGAGGGCCAGCGCGGAGATCCACAGCCAGACGCCCTCGTCGTGGTAGCCGGGGATGCCGGCGAGGCGGGAGAGCCAGCTCTTCTCGGAGGCCGGATACGTCTGGCCGGCGCGCGGACCCCAGGGCGTCCAGAGTCGGCAGCGGTCGAGCGCGCGCAAAGACTTGGCGGCTCGCTCGGGGTCGGCGAAACCCCAGACGCAGGCGGCGAGGTTCGAGTCGGAGGAGTAGACGGAGCCCTGCGCGGTGTCGCGGTAGCAGCCGCCCTCGGCGTCCCAGAAGGCGCGCTCGAGGCGGCGCTGGAGGGTCTTCGCGGCGCTCTCGGCCTCCTGAGCGGCGGCGCGGCGGCCCAGGCCGGCGTAGAGGGCGGCCAGAGCCGACGCGGCCTTCCAGCGCGCCAGGTTCGTGTAGAAGACCGCGCCGCGGCGCGCCTTGAGCTTGTCCTTCCAGTCCGAGCAGGGCGGCTGGACGACGAGGCCCTGGGACTCGTGGGTCTCGTACCAGGACAGCGCCGCCTCGAGGCGCGGCAGCACGAGGCCCGCCCAGGCCAGTTCGTCGCGGCGCAGCGCGTACTCGCAGGCGGCCCAGACGAGCAGCGCGTTGGCGTCGTAGGCGTAGACGAATTGGTCGGAGCGGAAGTTCGGGACGAGGGGGGCGTGGAGCGCCAGGCGCTCCTTGAGCACGGCTCGCGCGAAGCGGGCCCAGGGCCAGCGGGTGTCCAAGAGGCGCGGCACGAGGCCGTCGGGGCGCTGCGCGGCGAGCAGGGCGTCCAGCGTGTCGCGGACCGCGCGGTCCTCCCCGGCGAGGAGGAGCCCTTCGACCGACCAGGCGAAGTCGCGCGTCCAGACCGAGCCGTACTGGCCGGGGCCCGCGGCGACCAGGCGGCGGACGCGCCCGTCGGGTCCGGGGACGTCGCGGAGGTTGGTGCGCAGCCCCCGGGCGGCGACGACGGAGGCGTCGAGCAGGACCTGGCGGCTCATCGACGGGATTGTATCAGAGAATCGCGGTGCGGGCGTCGATGGCCGCGCAGGCCAAAAGCGAGAGGCCCGCCAGCACGAAGACCCAGACGGCGCGGGCGACCGGCGGGGCGTCGTCCCACCACAGACGGTGCGCCTCCCAGGCGCTGGCGCAGCCCAGGGCGAAGGGGGGAAAGCCGAGGTAGCCCAGCCAGGGCATCTCGAAGAGCTTCGGGCCGGCGGGCCAGGGGACGGTGTAGCGCCACTTGGCCCCGGACCAGTAGTTGAGGGACTCCCAGAGCAGGCCGCAGAGGAGCCCGCCGACGAGGAGGGAGAGCATCCGCCGCGGGCTGCCCTCCGCCAGGCCGGCCAGCCAGGAGCGCCGCGGGCGCTCGCGGGCGACGGCGTGCTCGCAGAAGAGGAAGGCCGGCGCCCAGGCCAGCGGGAAGAAGAGGGCGGGCCGCAGGATGCAGAGGCCGAGGCAGAGCGCGCCGAGCGCCCGCGAGGCCGCGGCGGCGCCGTCCGAGACGAGCCAGGGGCGGCGCGCCCAGGGCACGCCCGCCGGCCAGCGCGCGTCGACGGCGGCGGAGACCTCGGTGACGGCGGGGAGGACCGTCGCGAAGGCCAAGGCGTAGCCGGCCCAACGCACGGGCAAGAACGGCGGCAGGCCGTGGTATTCCCAGTCGAGGAGGCGCAGGTTCAGGAGTTCGTAGGCCAGCCAGAAGGGGACCGAGAGCAGGGCCATCCCCGCGAAGCCGCCTGGATCCGGCAGGTCCTCCCCCGTCGCTCCGCGCCGGTTGAGTCCCGCGAGCAGGGCCAACAGCGACCACCAGGCTGGGATATAGAAGTAAGGCTTGATCCAGGCGGCTCCCGAGGCGAGGACGAGGATGGAGGCGGCCAGGCCCGCCGCGCCTCCCCAAGAGAGGGCGGCGGAGCCCGGAGGCCGGGCCTCCCGGGGGCTCACGGCTGGTCGAGGAGGCTGCCGAAGTGGACGCGCCGCGTCAGCGGCCGGCGCTTCGTGAGGTCGGTGACGATGGCGCCGTCCTCGAG
>SCTT01000253.1 GCA_004322435.1 bacterium | reverse complement strand
GGCCTCCCGCCGCGAACCCCGCCCTCTGCCGGACGCCGAAGAGCTGACCGCGCTCACCGAGCGCATCGAGAAGGGCACCCTCTCCGCTAAGCTCGAAGCCTTCGCCGAACTTTCCTCCGCGCTCGAGGGCGCGACGCCGGAACAGATCGCCGCCTTGCCCGAGTCGGCCCGCGATGCGGCGGCCATGGCGCTCTACGGCGTCGCCGGCGTGGCGGTCAATACCTTCAACCTGGTGCAGGGCGCCGCGCGCCAGGACCTCCGCCAGCGCCTCCATGACGCGGACCCGAACACGGGCTGGGCGAACCTCGAGAAGGCGGCACAGCAGGGCCTCAAGGACCCCGCGGTCCGCGCGCGCTTCGCGCCGCTTAAGACTTTGCTCCTGCGCACGCTCGGCGCCATGAACCGCTTGGACACCCCCGGCGCCCGCGACTTCGTCATGCAGCTCTTGCCCCATGCCGAGCACGCCGGCCTCGAGTACGTGGCGTTCAACCAAGCGCGGCGGGCCGGGTACGTCCGCCATTGGCTCGACGCGGTGACGGGCTCGGTGACAGAGACCCTCGAAGGGCTGCGCCTGGGCGCCGGCCGGGCCGAGGGCTGGACCGGCAGCCAGCGCGGCGGGGGCTACACGCACGTGTCGGGGCGGCGGCAGTCCACCCATCTTTATCAGTGGAAGCGCGGACGCTTCGACCCCGGCGAGATGAAGCACGAGCTCTTGCTGACGCTCGGCATGCCCGGCGGCGCGGCCCTTGTCGGGCTCCTCCTTGAGACCCTGGAGTCCGTCGAGGGGCGCATCCCGACGATCAACGAGTTAAACCGCCAAAACCGCCTCGGCGAGGAGCTTAAAGGCGTCGAGCGGCGCATCGAGCATTACAAGGCGCAGGCGGAGCAGGCCGGCCGGCCCCTGACCCCCGAGCAGCTCGAGCAGCTCCGCCGCGACCTGAGCGAAGACGCCGTGAGCCGCTACGACGAGCACGACAAGCTCGAGGGGCACTCGGTCGTGGACCGCTTCCTGGCCTCGCTCGGGTACAACCAATACAACGCCGACATCCCTGGCTTTAACGAGTCCGCCTATGTGGCCAACGCCTTGCGCTTCTTCAGGGAAGCGGTCGGGCGGTTAAACGAGCCGGGGCTCGTCAAGCAGCTCCTCGACGCGGCCGTGGGCTTCTTGACCGACGTGGCCGGCCGCCCCGTGCTGGACGCCGCGCTCCGCGAGCAGGCGACGGCGACCTGGAAGGCCGCGGCGGCGAAGGCCAAGGCCATGGGCATAGGGCTCAACACCACCTTGGACGGCGTCATCGACCCGCGCCCGCAGACGCTCTTGGGCGAGCCGACCTACCTCCCCGGCGCCGGCCAGGAGTCCACGGTCTGGCAGCTGGCGACGAGCCCGGACGGGCGCTACCTCGCGCGCGCCGCCGGCGACCGCACCGTCAAAATCTGGGACGCGCGCACGTCGGCGCTCCTTAAGACCATCAAGCTCGAGGACGCCCGGCAGCTCTACGGCGACCTGGCGAACTCCTTGGGGGTGGGCTGGACCGCGGACGGGCGGCTCTTGGTGACCACGCTCCACGACGGCGAGGCGGACGGCAAGAAGTACAGCTACAACCTCGTGCGCTCCTTCGATTTGGCCAGCGCCGCGGAGGTGCTGCTGCCCGCCGACGCCCTGAGCACGGCCGAGCTGCGCGACCTCTACGTGGTGCGCGACCTGGCGGAAGGCCCGCAGGGGCCGTTCTACGCGACGATGAAGGAACTGCGCAACGACCAGCACCACTACCTGGGCGCCGAGGTGCGCCTGGTGGGCGCCGACGGTCAGGCTCTCGCGCTCATCGAGAACGCGACCTTGCTGAGCCTCAAGGACAGCGCCCTGCTCGTCGCCGCGCCGGGCAAGTCCACGCCGGCCCTTGGGCTCTTCGACGTCTCGGACCCGCGGGCGCCGGTGGACGTGACGCCTCAGTGGCTTAAGGAGCGCGTCGCCGCCTGGCGCGGGCGCAATCCGCGCAGCGAGTACGGCTGGTGGCCGAGCATCTCCGCCAAGCTGGCCTCCGTCGCCGGCCGCCCCGCGCTCATCCTGCATGACGAGGGCCGGCTGCAGCTTTTGGACCTTAACACCGGCGCCGTCCTGCGCTCCCTTGAAGTCCCCAACGCCTGGGACGTCTCCCCCTACGTCGTCGACGACGGCGGCCGGTATCTGGCCGCGGTCGTCAAGGCGCCCGGCCAGTTCAGCGGCCCGAACCCCGAGCGTCTGATGGTCTGGGACCTGGCCACGGGGGCGGTCGTCATGGAGCGGGACGCGACCTACGTCCCTCAGGGCTGGATCTACAGCCCCGGCCAGTCGGTCGGCCAGCTGCTCTTCACGCGCGACGGGCGTCGCCTCATCGCGGCCGGCCGCCAGAGCGTCTCGGTCTTCGACCTGCCCTAGCCCACCGCCAGCTCGAGGAGCTCACCGGACTTTAGGCTCACCACCGCGAAGCGGGCGCCCTCTCCGGTCGCGGCTTTGACGGCGGCCGTGTAAGCCTCTCCCTGCGCGCCCCACTCCGCCTGGGCGGTCTTCGGGTCGTGGACCGCCGCCGTCTTGTAGTCGGCGACCCAGACCCGGCCATCCTTGCGGTACAGAAGGTCCATCGCGCCGCGCTGGATGCCGCCGTCTTCCAACGTCCGCACGAACGGCACTTCGCGCCCCAGAATATCCACCTGAGACAATGCCTTCGCCGCCGGGGACGCGACGAAGGCGGACAAGACCGCCGACGCCTCCTTCTTGACCGTCCCCCAGTCCGCCGTCGGTTCGGAGCCTTTAAGGCCCAGCCAGGCCGACTGGGGGACGGTCAAGAAGGAGGCGTCGGCGGTC
>SCTT01000252.1 GCA_004322435.1 bacterium | reverse complement strand
CGTCACGCGGCGGGTCTCCTTCAAGGTCTCCTCCAACCCCTTCAGCGCCCTCAAGTACCGCAACCCGCGCATCGACGGCTACGTCGCGGTGGCCGAGAACGTGCGGCGAGAGCTCATCGCAGGAGGCGTCCCGGCCGAACGGGTCGCTACGATTCCATCGGGCGTCGACATGGCGTTGTTCAAGCCCACCGCGCCCGACGCGGCGCTCGCCAAGGCCCTGGACCTGCCGCCGGGCGTGCCCGTCATCGGCAAGATTGCCAACTTCTCAGAGTGGAAGGGGCAGACGGTGATGCTGGAGGCGGTCGCCAAGCTCAAGAAGTCCGGGACTAGGGTCGTGCTCGTCTTCGCCGGGCGCGACACGGACTCGGCGGCTTTAAAGAAGCTGGCCCATGACGCCGGCGTCACGGCGGACTGCCGCTTCCTGGGGTTCCGCGAGGACGTGCCGCGGCTGTTGCCCCTCTTCACCGTGAGCGTGAACGCGGCGCTCAAGGGCGAGGGCATTTCCGGCGCTTTGCGGGAGTCGCTCGCGATGGAGATTCCGGCGGTCGCATCGGACGCGGGCGGCAACGCCGAGCTCATCGTCGAGGGGAAGACGGGGAAGCTGTTTAAGGCCGGGTCTTCCGAGGCGTTGGCGAAGGCGCTCTCCGAGACCTTGGCGGATTTGCCCGCCGCGAAGGCGTTGGCGCGCGCCGGCGGCGCCGTCGTCGCCGAGCGGTTCAGCGACAAGGCTTCCGTGCGGCTGACGATGGAGTACTACAAGCGGCTGTCGGAACGCGCGGCAGCCAAGGCCGGCTGAACGGCCGCCCAGGCCTGCTCGACGGTGACAGGGCGGCACGACTCCCAATCCGACGACACCGCGCTCCAGTGCGGCCCCGTGCGCGGCGCCCACACCGCGGCCGTATACCCCGCCAATGGCATGAAGCTCGGCGTCCCCACAGCCGCAGCCAGGTGCGAGACGCCGGTGCAGTTCCCTACGTAGAGCGCGGAATGCTCGAGCACGGCGGCGGTGACGTCCAAGGGGAACGGCCCGTGCACGGGCAAAGCGGTCTTGGACAGCGCCGCGGTGCGCCGGACGTCGGCCTCCTCGCCGGGCCCGGTCAGCCAAAAGGGAGAGAACCCGGGTAGAGCCGCGAGCCGGTCCGCCAATTCCGCGAAGCGCTCCTCGGGCCAGCGGTTCTCGTTCTTCTTGAAATTGCCGGGGAAGAGGGCGACAGGCTTCGACATCTTCCCAAGGAGGACTCCCGCCTTCGCCTCCGCCTCGTCCGAGACCGGGACGCGCATCTCCGCGGCGGGCTCGAAGCCCAGCGCCTTGGCCAGTCGCGCGTAGCGGTCGAGCATGTGCTCTCGCTCGCCGGGCGGCTCGTTCAACGCCTGAAACCCCGTCTTGACCTTCGCGATGGCGATGCGGGCCAGAGCCCGGGAGGTACTCGACGGCGCCGAATTCATGTCGATGACGTAGTCCGTCCGGCGGGCCAGCACCGGCAGGAGCGCGGCGTTCCTCAGGACCCGGCGTCCCTTCCGGACCACGGCCACCTCGTCTACGCAGTCCAAGAGCCGCGCCCCGCCCTCGCCGGCCTCGGCCGTGACGAGCACGATGTGCGCCTTGGGCGCGGCCCGCCGCAGGCCGTCCAGGAAGGGGGTGGAGACCAGGACGTCGCCCAGACGGCCGACCCAGAGCACCACGATGCGCTTCGAGGCGGCGAGGGGGGGCCAATCCACAGGCGAATATCCTACAATTGATGGCCCTATTAAGGAGAAGAACGACATGATCACCCCCAACGACTTCCGCGAAGGACTGATTTTCGAGGCCAACGGCCGCCTCCTGCAGGTCATCACCTACCAGCACCACCGCAAGTCCCAGGCCCGCGCCAAGGTCCAGTGCAAGCTGCGCGACATGGACTCCGGCTCCATCATCGAGGAGGCCTACAACTCCGCCGAGAAGTTCCGCGAGGTGGACGTGCGCAAGAAGGACTTCCAGTTCCTCTACTCCGAAGGCGACACCTTCCACTTCATGGACTCGGAGGACTTCGAGCAGACGACCCTCCCGCGCTCCAAGATCGGCGACGGCGCGCGCTTCATGGTCGACAACATGAACGTCATCGGCGTCTTCTTCGACGGCGTGTTCCGCACCATCGAGGTCCCGCCCAACATCGTCGTCGAGGTGGCCTCGGCCGAGCCGGGGTTCAAGGGCGACTCGGTCTCGAACCTCCTCAAGAACGCCGTCACCTCGAACGGCATCGCCGTCAAGGTCCCGCTGTTCATCAAGGAAGGCGACAAGATCAAGGTGGACACCCGCTCCGGCGAGTACGTCGAGCGCGTCTAGATGATCAAGGGCGTCATCTTCGACGTCGACAACACGCTGACCGACTTCATGCGCGCCAAGCGCATGGCGGTGGACGCGGCCGTCGAGATGATGATCGACGCCGGCCTTAAGACCGACAAGGACGCCTTCGTCGAGAAGATCTTCGACATCTACTGGAAGGACGGCGTCGAGGACCAGCGCATCTTCGACAAGGTCCTGCAGAAGGAGTTTGGCCGCATCGAGACCCGCATCCTGGCCGCGGGCATCGTCGGCTACCGGCGGGCCAAGAACGGCGCCCAGGTCCTCTACCCGCACGTGTCGGTCACCTTGTTCGAGCTCCTCAAGATGGGCACCAAGAGCGTCGTGCTCTCGGACGCCCCGAAGCTCGAGGTGTGGCTGCGCCTCGTGAACCTCGGCATCCACAACTACTTCGACCACGTCATCGCCTCCGAGGATTACGGCGTCAAGAAGCCCAACGCCATCCCCTTCCAGAAGGCGCTCGAGGTCCTCGGGACGAAGGCCGAGGAGACGGTGATGATCGGGGACTGGCCGGACCGCGACATCGTGGGGGCCAAGAAGATCGGGCTCAAGACCGTCTGGGCCTCCTACGGGGACACCTTCGGCACCAAGCCCAAGGAGTCGGGCGCGGACTACGAGATCAAGGACATCATCGAGCTCGTGGACATCATCAAGAAGGAGAACGGGACCGCATGAAACCCCTAGCCGCCTTGCTGGCCGTGCTGCTGGCCGTGCCCGCGTCCGCCCTCCAGGTGGAGAAGCTCCGGAGCGCCCGTCCCGCCGCTCTCGGCGGAGGCACCGCGGAGTCCGAGGTCGTCTCGGGAGAGGCCCTGGCCCGATTCGACGCGGCGCTGACCCGGGCCGAGCGCGAGGCGGCGCTGGCGGCGCGGGGAGCGACCTACAAGGGGGAGGTCGCTACAACCGGCTGGACCCACGTCGTCTTGCCCGCGGGCATGTCGGTGGGTTCTGGGCTCACTCTGCTTGGGAGCATCTCCGGTGTGCGCGAGGTTGCCCCGAACAACGCCTATCGGCCGCTGAAGACCCCCAACGATCCGAAGTTCTCGCTCCAGTACCACCTCGGCAAGGTCAACGCCCAGGCCGCTTGGGAGTACGGCGTCGGCGACTCGACGACGGTGACGGTGGCGGTCCTCGACGCGGGCATCGACGGGACCCATCCCGATCTGACCCCGAAATTGTCTACGACGAGCTGGTTCTGCAGCCCCGGGGCCTGCAAGACCACCACTCAATGCGCCGACCCGTCGGCGGACTCTCTGACCTGCGTGCCGGAGAACCCCCCGCTGGCCGCCTGCAACCATGGGACCCGCGTGGCCGGCGTCGCCGCCGCCGCGACGAACAACGGCTCCGGCGTCGCCGGGGTCTCATGGGGCGCGAAGCTCATTTCCATCCGCTCCTTCCGGCAGGGCGACTGCACCACGGCCTGCGGCGACTCGGGCTCGGGGTGCGCCACCGACGACGCCGCCATCGCGAAGGGCATCATCTTGGCGAACTCCCTCAACAATACCCCCCTTCACGGGCGCATCGTGCTGAACATCAGCTTGGGAAGCACGACCGGATGCGCCAGCGTGCTGCAGGCGGCCATTAACGCCGCGGTGGCCACTTCAACGGGCATGGTCATCACGGTCTCCGCCGGAAACGAGGGAGGAGCCGTCGACAGCCCCGCCAACTGCAACGGCGTCATCCCGGTCGGCGCGACGGATTCCAACGACAATGTCGCGTCGTTCTCGAACCGCGGGACGGAACTCGCCAACAACGGCGTCGTCGCCCCCGGGGTCGGCCTGACGACCACGGACTTGGGCGGGGGCACCGCAGGCGACGCCACTGGGACCTCGTTCTCCTCGCCGCTCGTCGCCGGATTGTCCGCCCTCATCGTCGCGGCGAAGCCGTCGTTTTCTCCCACGAACGTCAAAGACACCCTCCGCGGGTCCGCCGACGGCATCGGGGTCGCGGCCGTCGGCGCCTCGGCCGTCTCTCCGGCCGGAAACTCCGCCGGCGCCGGCCGCGTGAACGCCTTCAAGGCCGTGAAGCTCGCCGTCGAGGGCACCTTGGCCGGCTACGTCGGCGACCAGAAGGTCATCGCCTTCCCGAACCCCTTCCGGACCAACGAGTCCGGGACGGTGACCATCACCATCCCGACCTCGCTGCAGAGCCGCGGCACCAGCATCCGCGTCTACACCATCGACGGCCAGCTCGTGCGGGACTTGAAGGCCCAGACCACCTGGGACGGCAAGAACGACAGCGGCCACCAGGTGGCCAGCGGGACGTACCTGGTCCTGGTCAAGACCGACGCCGGGAGCCAGACCGCCAAGGTGGCGGTCATCCGGTAGGATTTTGGTAGTATTCAACAAGACCCGCGGGACCGTCGTGGCGGACCGGATCGACCGGTGCGACACGGCCGCGACGCGGGCGAAGGGCCTCTTAGGAAGGGACTCTTTGGGTCCGGGCGAAGGCGTGTGGATCGTGCCCTGCGCGATGGTCCACATGTTCTTCATGAGGTTCCCGATCGACGTCGTCTTCCTCGACCGGGGGCTCAGGGTCCGGAGGGTGAAGGGAGCCTTGAAGCCCTGGCGCCTCTCGCCCTGGGTCTTCTCGGCCCACAGCGTGCTGGAGCTGGGAGCAGGGACGGCGGGGGGGAAGCTGGCCCCCGGAGACGAGCTGGAATTGCGCGATGGCTGAAATCGAAACCGAGACCCCCGAGGCGACGGAGTTCCTGACCCCGTCGGGCATCCCCGTCCAGCGCTTCTACGGCCCGGGCGCCCCCGGCGCCGCCGGCCGCGACACGCGCGATCCGGCCTTCTACTCGGCCAAGCTGGGCGCCTCCGGCGAGTTCCCCTTCACCCGCGGCGTCCAGAAGACCATGTACCGCGGCCGCCTGTGGACGATGCGCCAATACGCGGGCTTCGGCACGGCCTCCGAGACGAACGCGCGCTTCCGCTACCTCTTGGAGCAGGGCCAGACCGGCCTGTCCACCGCCTTCGACCTGCCGACGCAGACCGGCTACGACTCGGACGCGCCCGAGGCCAAGGGCGAGGTCGGGCGCGTCGGGGTCCACATCGCCACGCTGACCGACATGGAGACCCTCTTCCACGGGATCCCCTTGGACCAGGTTTCGACGTCGATGACCATCAACGCGACGGCCCCGGTCCTGCTCGCCTTCTACGTCGCGCTGGCCAAGAAGCAGGGCGTGGCGCCTTCCGACATCCGCGGGACGCTGCAAAACGACATCTTGAAGGAATATCTGGCGCGAGGCACCTACATCTTCCCCGTCGAGCACGGCCTGCGCCTGGCCGTCGACGTCATCGAGCACTCGGTGCGCCACTTCCCGAAGTGGAACCCCATCTCCATCTCGGGCTACCATATCCGCGAGGCGGGCTCGGACGCCGTCCAGGAGCTGGCGTTCACGTTCTTGAACGCCGAGGCCTACGTGGACGCCCTGTTGGCCCGCGGCCTCTCGGTCGACGACTTCGCGCCGCGTCTGGCCTTCTTCTTCGGCTGCCACACCCATTTCCTCGAAGAGCTCGCCAAGTTCCGCGCCGCCCGCCGCGTGTGGGCGCGCATCATGACGGAGCGCTACGGCGCCAAGGACCCGCGCTCCGCGGCGCTGCGCTTCCACGTGCAGACCTGCGGCTCGACCTTGACGAGCCAGCAGCCCTTGAACAACGTCGCCCGGGTCTCGTTGCAGGCGATGGCGGCCGTCCTCGGGGGGTGCCAGTCGCTCCACACGAACGCGTATGACGAGGCGCTCGCCCTGCCCACCGAGGAGTCGGCCCGCATCGCGCTGCGCACCCAGCAGATTTTGGCCTTCGAGACCGGCGTGCCCGCGACCGTCGACCCCGTCGCCGGCTCCTACGCCGTCGAGGCCTTGACCGACGAGCTCGAGGCGCGCGTCGAGGCCCTGATGGCCCGCGTCCGCGAACAGGGCGGCATGGTCGCCGCCATCCGCGAGGGCCGCGCCCAGGCCGAGATCCAGGAATCCGCCTACAAGTGGCAGAAGGACGTGGAGCAGGGGCGCCGGAAGGTCGTCGGCGTCAATTGTTACCAGTCCGCGGACTCCAAGCGCGCGGGCCGGCCGACCCTCAAGGTCTCGCCGAAGCTCGAGGACGAGCAGAAGAAGCGCCTCGCCGCCTACAAGCGCCGCCGCCCGGCCAAGGCCGCCGCGGCCGCCGTCGCCGAGCTCGCCCGCCAGGCGGCCGAGCCCAAGAAAAACCTCTTCCCCCAGGTGCTGGCCTGCGCAGATGTCGGGTCCACGCTGGGTGAGGTCTGCGCCGCCC
>SCTT01000251.1 GCA_004322435.1 bacterium | reverse complement strand
GACATCCTGCGCTCCGAAGGGGTGGCGAAAGGCTTCGACAGCACCCTCTTCGACATGAGCGTCGGCTACGACCTAAAGGGCGTCCGGAGCCCGCGCGTCCGGGCCTTCGTCGCGGGGATGAAGGACGCGCGCGCCGTCGTCGAGCGCCTGCGGGCTCAGCTCCCTCCCGAGGCGGCGCGCTGGCGGGACCTGCCCTTCACGACGCGCGTCTCCGACACGGTCACGCTGAGCACCTTCCACGGCTGTCCCCCCGGCGAGATCGCGGACATCGCCGACTTCCTGATGAGCGAGGAGGGCCTGGGCGTCGTGGTCAAGCTCAACCCGACCTTGCTGGGCCCGACGGAGCTGCGCGCCCTGCTGCACGACGCGCTCGGCTACAAGGACGTCGTGGTCCCCGACGAGGCGTTCGAAAAAGACGCCCGCTGGGACGACGTGGTCAGCCTCGTCGGGCGCCTCGAGCGCAAGGCCGCCTCGCTCGGGGTGGGCTTCGGGGTCAAGTTCTGCAACACCTTGGTCGTCGAGAACCGCGCGGGCTTCCTCCCGGCCTCGGAGAAGACCAGCTACCTCTCGGGCGCGCCGCTGCACGTCTTGGCCATGCACCTCGTGAAGCGTTTCCGCGACCGCTTCGGGGAGAAGCTGCCGGTGTCCTTCTCGGGCGGCATCGACAAGACGAACTTCCCCGACGCGGTCTCCGTGGGCCTCGCCCCCGTCACCGTCTGCAGCGACCTCCTGCGGCCCGGCGGCTACGGGCGCCTGCGCGGGTGCTTAGACGAGCTCGGCAAGAGGATGGACGCCGTGCAGGCAATAGACGTCCCGAGCTTCATGAGGAAGTCCCCCGGCGTCGCGGCGTACGTCTCCGCCGCCACCGCGGACCCGCGCTACGCCCGCCCCAAGAACGCCGCGGTCCCGCGCAAGGTCGGCTCGGAGCTGGCCTTCTTCGACTGCCTGACCTGCGACAAGTGCCTGTCGGTGTGCCCCAACGGCGCCAACTTCGCCTACGAGCCCGCCGCCGGCGAAGCGCCGCCCGAGGGGACGCTCAAGAAGCGCCGGCAGTTCGCCAACTTCGCCGACTTCTGCAACGACTGCGGCAACTGCGACGTGTTCTGCCCGGAGGACGGCGGCCCGCAGCTCCGCAAGCCGCGCTTCTTCGGCAGCCTGGAGCTCTGGAAATCGGACGGCCGCGACGGGTTCTTCCTCGAGCGGGCTGACGGCGCCGAGACCGTGCACGGCCGCATCGCGGGGCGCGAGTACCGCCTGCGGGTGACCGGCGCGGCCGTCGAGCGCTCGGGCGCCGCCACGGACGGCGCTCCGTTTGCGCTGATGGACTTCCTGCGCAAGGCCGTCTTGGACTCCCCCAAAGCCAACTACATCAACGGCTAACGGCGGTCGCGGGAGAGGTTCCAGCCGGAGGGGTCCGGACGGCCGAGGCAGCCCAGGTCCAGGTCGGAGAGCACCAGGTTCGGATGGTCGGAGAGCTCGGGGAGCTTGAGCCCGTCCGGGCCCGCGAAGTACCCCGCCCCGAAGTAGCGCTGGTTCCAGGGGCGCTCCGACCCCAGGCGGTTCGAGCCGCCGATGAAGACGCGGTTGCGGCAGGCATCCACCAGGAATTCGAGCTCCCAAAGCCGGCGCGACTTCTCCCCGAAGGTCACCGCCGGGGAGAAGATGACCTGCGCCCCGGCCAGCGCGAGCGCCGAAGCGACGCCCTCGAAGTGGCGGTCGTAGCAGATGGAGACGCCGAGGCGGCCCACCGAGGTCTTGAACACGGGATAGAGGGCCTTCTTCCCCCCCCAGTCCGAGCGCCCGTAATAGAAGGTCTCGTTGAAGGAGCCCTGCTCGTTCACGCCGCAGGGGATGTGCGCCTTGCGGTACTTGCCGAGCACGCGCCCGTCCTGCTCGATGACCACCGCGGTGTTGTAGCGGCGCCCCGAGCGGCCGTCGAGCTCGTAGATGGGCGCCACGACCACGAGCCCCAGCTCGGCGGCCGCGCGGCGCATCGCGCTCACGCTGGGGCCCTTGAGCGCGTCCTCGGCGAGCGCGCGCCACATCGGGTCCTTGCCCAGCGCGAAGTAAGGGGCCGGGAAGAGCTCGCCGAGGCACACGGCCCGCGCCCCGCGCTTGCGGGCCTCGCGCAGGAGCTGGACGTGGTGCTCCAGGTTCGCCTCGCGGACCTTGCCCAGGTGCCGCTTGAGCCGGCCCAGCTCGCCCACCCGAGCGGGCATCCCCTCGTAGGCGTTGACCGTCTGCGTCAGGGCCGCGCGGAGCATCAGGCGCGCTCCGCCAAGGCCAGCGCCGCCGCCAGGAGCACGTTCACGCCGTCGGCGCACTGCTTGGGCGTCGAGAACTCGCGCGGGTTGTGGCTGATGCCGTCGTACTCGCCGGGCACGAACACCATGGCCGTGGGGCACAGGCGGCTCCACTCCTGCGCGTCGTGGCCGGCCCCGGAGAGGATGGGCTCGGCCGACAGGCCCAGACGGGCGGCGGCGTCCGCGATGACCGTCTGGACCCCCGCGTCGAAGGGGACGTGCGGGGTCTTCGCCGTCTGCCGCCAGGAGACCTTGACCCCCTCCTCGCGCCCGACCTTCTTGAGGAAGGCGTCCAGGTGCCGCTCGACGGCGGCCATCTTCGCGTCGGCGGGATTGCGCAGGTCCACCGTGCAGCGGGCCGTCCCCGCGACGACGTTGACCATGCCCGGCCCCAAGAGGACCGAGCCGACCGTCGCCCGCATCTGGGCCCCGAAGCGCCCGGAGCCGGCCATCCGCCGGAGCTCGAGCGAGAGCCGCGCGGCGGCGACCCCCGCGTCGCGGCGCAGGTCCATCGGCGTCGTGCCGGCGTGGGCCGACTTGCCCGTGAAGACGACCTCGCGCCAGGAGATGGCCTGCACGCCTTGGACGACCCCGATGTCGGCTCCGTGGCGCCGCAGGATGGGGCCCTGCTCGATGTGGCACTCGAGGTAGGCGTGGGGCTTCACGGCCCGCACGTCGGCCGTTCCGAGGAATCCGATCTTCGCGAGCTCGTCGCGCACGGATAAGCCGTCCTTGTCCCGGAACCCGTAGGCCTTCTCGAGCGGGATGCGTCCCGTGGCGACCGCCGAGCCCAGCATATCGGTGCCGAAGCGGCAGCCCTCCTCCTCGGTGAAGAAGGCGACCGTCAGCGGGCGACGGGTCCGGAGGCCGGCGTCGTCCAGCGTCCGCACCACCTCGAGCGCCCCGAGCACCCCCAGGCAGCCGTCGAAGCGGCCCGCGGTGGGGACGGAGTCGATATGGGAGCCCATCATGACGGGGGCCAGGGATTCGTCGGCTCCCGCCCGGCGCGCGTACACGTTGCCGATGCGGTCTACCGAGACCTTGAGGCCCGCAGCCTTGAACCAGCCGATGACGAGCCGCCGCCCCTGCCCGTCGGCCGCGCTCAACGCCAACCGCCGGACCCCCGTCAGCCCCGTGGCCTCGTCCTTGTAGGCCCCGACGCGCCCCAGCTCCGCCAAGGTCCGGCTCAAACGCGCGCCGTCGATGCGCGGCGCCTCCACGCTCAGAGTCTTCGCCATAGCCTGAGTGCCTCCTTGCGGGCCGCCGCGACGACCTTGTCCTCGTCCACCGTCTTGAGGCGCCGCTCCTCGACGATGAGCCGCCCCGAGCTGACCACGCTCTCGACGTGCGCCGCGCCCAGCCCGTAGACGACGTGCGCGGCCCAGTTGTCGGGGCCGAAGGGGGTCGGCGGGCGGTAGTCGAGCACGACGAGGTTGTTGGGGCCGTCCCCGGCGAAGCCGTTCGAGGAAAGATAATCGTGGGCGCGGCGCAGGCGCCGGTAGGCGTCGAGAGGGGCCATCCCCCCCGCGGCGCAGCCCGCGTGGTAGGCGGCCCGGACGCTCGCGAGCATGTCGCCGTGCATGCCGTCGGTGCCGAGCAGGACGCGCTCGCCGAGGCCGGCGGCGTCGAGCTCCCCGACCCCGTTGTGGCGGTTGCTCTCGGGGTTCTGCACGAGCCAGGCCGGGCTCTCCCGCAGGAGGCGCCGCTCGGCGGCGTCGAGGTGCAGGCCGTGGGCGAGGAGGGTCTTCGGACAGTCGAGCGCCCCGGCGGCCGAGAACCGCTCGAGGACGCGCCGCCCGTGCCGGCGCAAGCAGTGTTCCTCGTCCTCCGGAGCCTCGGCGACATGGACGTGGAGGCCGGTGCCGTGGTCCCGCGCGAGAGCGACGGCCCGCCTCAACAGCGAGTCCGACACCGTGAAGGAGGCATGGAGCCCCACCAGGCCTTGCCGCTTCGCCAGATGCCGACCCGTTTCGCGCAGCCCGGCGTCCCGGGCCGCGGGCCCGTCGCGGTCGGAGAGCTCGAGGCACAACAGATGCCCCAGGCCGACCTCGTCTAAGGCCTCGGCGATGACGGCCAGGCTCCCGCGCGCCGCCCGCGGGGAGGAGTGGTGGTCCACGATGAAGGTGGCCCCGGCCTTGGCCGCCGAGACGGCCCCGGCCAGCGCGCAGGCGCGGACCAGCCCGGCGTCGAGGCTGCGGTCCAAGTTCCACCACACCAGGCGCAGCATGTCGGGGAAGTCCTTCGGCGCGCGCGGCGGCGGCGGCATCCCGCAGGCCAGGGCCGAGTAGAGGTG
>SCTT01000250.1 GCA_004322435.1 bacterium | reverse complement strand
CCTCTACTACCGTCTGAACGTCGTCCCCATCACTTTGCCGCCGCTGCGCGAGCGCCGCGAGGACATCCCCGAGCTCGCGGCGTTCTTCCTGGAGCGCGCCGCGAAGAAGAACAACCGGACGGCCCCGGCGCTCGAGCCCGCGGCCCTCGAGGCCCTCAAGGCCGCGCGCTGGGAGGGGAACGTCCGCCAGCTCGAGAACCTGGCCGAGCGGCTGGTCGTGCTGGCCGAAGGCCCGCTCATCAGGAAGGCCGACCTTCCCGAAGAGGTCCTCAAGTGAGGAAGATCCCCGCCTCCGGCATCAACCTGTTCCAGCTCATCTACATCCTCATCCGGGAGTACGAGGCGAAGTCCGGCCAGAAGGCCCTGAACCTCTCGCTCGGCAACCCGGACAGCGTGCCGCCGCAGAGGCTGCTCGACATCCAGGCGCGCTTCGCCAAGGACCCGACGTTCGCGTATCACACCTATGGCGAGGACAACAACTTAAACGGGTTCGCCGAGGCGATGGTGGAGCTCCACGGCGGCATCAAGGTCGCGGATTTCGCGCACCTCAAGGCCCTGCCCATCCCCGGCATCAAGACCGCGGGGGCGCTCGTGCCGCTGGCCTGCGGCTTGCACCTGCCCGACAAGGCGCGCCGCGGGGGGTTCCGCGTCGTGTCGAACCTGCCCGCCTACGACGTCATCGGCACCTGGGGGGAGTCCTATTTGGGCGCCCAGCGCATCGCCTGGCCGCTGGCCCCCGAGGACGGGATGCGGCTCAACATGGCGCGCCTGAAGGCCGCCCTCAAGGAGGCCGAGGTCCGCCGGCCCGACCTCGTCTACGTCATCCGCCCCGGCAATCCCGCCTCGGTGGGCGCGACGGCGGCCGAGTGGCGCGACCTCATCGCCTTCTGCTTGGAGACCGGCGCCCGGCTCGTCAACGACGCGGCCTACGCGGGGCTCACCGCGGGCGGGAGCGTTCCTTTGGCGGCGGTGGCCAAGGACTGGCCCGAACTCGAGTGGCTCGAGATGTACTCGGTGTCGAAGTCCTTCAGCGACCCCGGCGCCCGCCTGGGCGCTTTGGTGGGCGCGAAGGACTTCGTCGACGACTTCAACCTCGTCAAAGGCAACACCGAGTCGGGGCCCGTCCCCTACGTGCAGGCCGCCTATGGGGAGTACTTCAAGGACCGCGCGGCGGTGAAGGAAGACCTCGACGCCCTGCGCGGGCTCTACCGCAAGCGCCTGGACTACGTCATCCCGCGCCTCGAGGCGTCGGGCCTCAAGCCCGCCTGCCGGACCGAGGCGGGGTTCTTCACCCTGTGGCGCGTGCCGGACCGCGTGTTCGGCGTCGAACTCTCGACGGACCCCCGCACCAAGGGCGTCCCGACGCATGAGGCCTTCAACCGGCTGGTCATCGCCGAGACCGGGCTCGTCGGCGTCCACTTCAAGGGCGCCGGCGGCGAGCCGCTCATCCGCTACGCGGTCTGCGACGACGTGCTGGCGCCCGCCTTCC
>SCTT01000249.1 GCA_004322435.1 bacterium | reverse complement strand
CGAGGTCTGGGTGCGCCCCGGCCCCGTCCACGCGGTGGGGGCCGGCGGCCTCGTCGCGTTCGCCCGCCTCACGGGCCCCGCCCCGGAGCTCGTCGTCCACCGCCTCATCGACGCATCGGGCCCCGTCACCCGCGCCGACTCCCTCGTACGGCCGGACCCGGCGGGCGACCGGGCCGCGTGGGTGGGACCCGTCGCCGCCTTCAAGCGCGGCCGCCGCGTGGTCGTCTTGAGCACAGCCCGCGGGCGCGCCTACGACGCGTTCTCCCTGCTCTGGGCCCGGCTCGCCGTCGCCCCGCTGCTCCACCGCGTCCTCTACCCGCTCCTCGACCGCGGACGGCCCCGGACGCACCGCGCCCTGCGCGCCCTCATCCTCGTCCCGCCGCGGGCCCTGTTCGCCGCGCTCTTCGGGCTCCCATGAAGGCCAGGCTCTGGGCCGCCGGGGTGCTCGCCGCCGCCCTCTCGGCGGCGTACGCCCCGACGCTGCGCGGGGGCTTCGTCTTCGACGACCACATCTACGTCGAGGCCAACCCGTTCGTCGCCGAGGCCGCCAACCTGCGCTACCTCCTCGACCCGCGCTTCTACCTCCACGACCAGCACGTGCTGGCCGGCAGCCGGCCGGTCTTCTTGGCCTCGCTCTTGGCCGACCGCGCCCTCTGGGGCGGCCGGCCCGGCGGCTACCGCCTGACGAACCTGGTCCTCCACGGCGCCGTGGCCGCCTGCGTGGGCCTGTTCGCGCTGGAGCTGGGGCTCGCCGAGGGGGCCGCGCTGCTCGCGGCGCTCCTCTTCGCCCTCCAGCCGCGCTTGAGCGAGGCGGTCTGCTCGCCCTCCTTCCGCCCCGACGTCCTGGCCGCCCTCTTCGCCTTCCTGGCGCTGTTTGTGCTCCGCCGCGCCGCGGGCCGGGACCGGCGGGGCTTCCTCCTCGGGGCCGCGGGCGCCGCCGGGCTTTTCCTGCTCTCGCTAATGTCCAAGGAGTCCGCCGCGCTGGTCGTCCTCGGCGCCGCCGCGGCCGGCCCGGCGGCCCCGCGCTGGACCCTGCGGCGCGCGGCCGCCGCGCTGGCCCTCCTGGCCGCCGTCGGCGCGCTCTACGCCGGCTTCCGCACCCCGCGCTTCCGCTACGAGCTCGTGGTCGCGCCGCCGCTGTCCGTGGAGGCCGTCCCCGCCGAGGCCCGCCTGCTCCCGCCCGAGGCTCCGCGCTGGCAGTACCCGCCCTCTCCCCCGCCCTGGGGACGCCTCTACGTCGAGCGCGACCTGCGCGCCTGGACGATGCTCGTCGAGACCGCGGACTCCGTGCGGCGCCTATGGTTCCCCGGCCGCCCGACGGTGGACCGGGCCCCGCTCCTGCGCGAGACCTGGCTCGACCCGCCTGTCCTCCCGGCCGCCCTGTTCCTCCTGACTTTGCCGGCCGCCGCCCTCTTCCTGCGCCGGCGCTCTCCCGCGGCCTCCGCCGGCCTCGTCTGGACCGTCGCCGCGCTGCTGCCCGTCTGCGGCCTCGCTCCGCTCTACAACCCGGTCGCCGACCGCTACCTGTACCTCCCGATGGCCGGAGCGGCCTGGGCGCTGGCCGCCGCGCTCTCCGCGCTCGCGCGCCGCGCCGGTCCGCGCGAGGGTGCCGTGCTCGGGGTCCTCGGCGCGTTCGTCCTCCTTCCGTGGACGGCCCAGACGCGCCGCCGGGCCGCCGAATGGGGCAGCGACAAGGCGCTCTTCTTCGCCGAACCCGGCGACCCGCAGGGGCCGCGCGTGGCCTACAACCGGGGCGTCGTGATGCTCAAAGAAGGGCGCCCGCTGCCCGCGGAGGCGCATCTGCGCGAGGCGGTGCGGGTCCATCCGGGCTTCGCCGAGGCCTGGATGAAGCTCGGCGCGCTCTACGACTCGCTCGGCGCCGCCGACAACGCGCGGCAGGCTTTCGCGGCGGGCGCCGCGGCCCCCTGCCCCTCGCCCCTGCCGCTGTTCGCCTTCGGGCGCTTCCTCGAGCGCCGCGGCGAGGCCGAGGCGGCCGCGGCCCTCTTCCGCGCCGCCCTGACGCGCGACCCCGGCTTCTCCCCCGCCGCGGAAGCTCTCCAGACCCTCAAAAGGTAGAATCACCCCATGCGCGGCGTCTTCATCGTCCTCGAGGGGCCCGACAAGTCCGGCAAGTCCACCCAGGCCAAGCGCCTGGCCGCCTCGCTGCGCGCGGCGGGCCTCGACGTCGTGCACACCCGCGAGCCGGGCGGCACAGGCCTCGCCGAAGCGGTGCGCCGGGTCGTCCTCGACCCCGACCTGCGCGTCCACCCGCTGGCCGAGCTCCTCCTTTATGAAGCCGCCCGCGCCCAGCACACCGCCGAGCTCATCGTCCCCGCGCTCAAAAAGGGCTCGGTCGTCGTCTGCGAGCGCTACACCCTCGCGACCTTGGTCTACCAGGGCCTGGCCCGCGGGCTGGGCGTCGCGCTGGCGCGCCGCGTGGACCGCGTCGCGACCGCCGGCCTCGCGGCGGACCTGACCCTCGTCTTGGACATCCCGCCCGAGCGCTTCGCGCAGCGCGACCCGTCGCGCGCCCATGACCGCCTCGAACGCGAGGCGCCGGCCTTCCGCCGCCGCGTGCGCGAGGGCTACCGCCGGCTCGCGCGGACGCTGCCGCGCACCGCCCTCGTCGACGCCGACCGGCCGCTCGACGCGGTGACGGCCGACGTCGCCGCCCGCGTGGGCCGCCTCCTGTCCCGGAAGGGCCTGAAGTGAGCCTCTCCGACCTGCTCGGCCAGGACCGCCCCGTGGCGGTGCTGCGCCGCCTGCTCGCCACCCGCAAGGTGCCGCCGGGCCTGCTCTTCCACGGCCCCGAAGGCGTCGGCAAGCGGACCGCCGCGTACGCCTTTGCGAAGGCGCTCAACTGCCTTTCGGGAAAGCCCGACGCCTGCCCCGACCCGGTCCCCGGCTCGCCCGCGCCCTGCGCCTCCTGCGCGGCGGCCGACCGGCGGATGGACCCCGACCTCGAGCTCGTCGACGGCGCCTACCAGGGAGCCCTGCGCGAGGAGGACGCCGCCAAGCAGAAGACCCTGCGCATCGACACCGTGCGCCACGTGGTCCGCAAGCTCGAGACGCGGTCCCTCGAAGGCCGGTGGAAGGCCGCGGTCTTAGACGACGCCCATCGCCTCACCGAGGACGGCGCCAACGCGATGCTCAAGGCCCTCGAGGAGCCCCCGGCGCGGACCGTCTGGGTGCTCGTCACGCACCGCCCGAGCGAGCTGCTCGCCACCGTGCGCTCCCGCTGCCAGCCCCTTTCCTTCGCCGCCCTGCCGCAGGAAGCGGTGGCCTCCATCCTCGAGCGCCGCGGCCTCCCCGCCGTGGACGCCGCCCGGGTCCTCGGCGAGTGCTCGGGCTCGGTGTCCCGCGCGCTGGCCCTGGCCGCCGACCCCGGGGCCGACCCCGCGGCCTGGCCCGGCGACCCGCTGGCCCCCTTCACGCTGGCCGAAAGCCTGCCGCGCGAGCTGCACCTGGCCCGGCCCCGCGCAGAGGCCCTCCTCGAGCGCGCCGCGGGCTGGCTGCGCCGCGAGCGCGGCACCGCCGGGTTCGCCTCCGCACCGGTGCGGTTCGTCCTGCGCGACTTAAAAGGCCTGCGCGGCGCGCTGCGCCGGAACGCCGACCCGCGCCTCGTCGTGGAGCTGGCCGTCCTGCGCCTGCAGGAGCTCGCCGCCGTCGAAAGGAGCCCGGCATGACGCCCAAGAAGACCTACATCACGACGCCGCTCTACTACGTCAACGCCTCGCCCCACATCGGCCACGCCTACACCACCTTGGCCGCCGACATCTACGCGCGCTGGAAGCGCCAGAAGGGGGAGACGGTGCACCTTTTGACCGGCACCGACGAGCACGGCTCGAAGATCGAGCAGGCCGCCGTCGCCGCGGGCGTCTCCCCGCAGGCCTATGCCGACAAGGTCTCCGCCGAGTTCCGGGACCTCTGGGCGCACCTGGGCGTGCACTTCGACGACTTCATCCGCACGACCGAGCCGCGCCACAAGGACCGCGTGCAGGACGCCTTCCGGTCGCTCGTCGCCTCGGGCGACGCCTACAAGGGCGTCTACAAGGGCTACTACTGCGTGTCCTGCGAGACGTACTGGACCGACACCGAGGCGCCCGAGGACGAGAAGGCCGTCCGCCGCTGCCCCAACGCCGACTGCCGCAAGCCTTTGAAGCTCACCGAGGAGGAGAGCTGGTTCTTCAAGCTCTCGGCCTACGGCCCGCGCCTGTTGGACTTCTACAAGGCCCACCCCGGCTTCCTGCAGCCCTCCCAGCGCGCCAAGGAGATCGAGAACTTCGTCGCCGAGGGCCTGCGCGACCTGGCCATCTCGCGCTCGAAGGTCGCCTGGGGCGTGCCGGTCCCCGACGACGCCGGCCACGTCGTCTACGTGTGGTTCGACGCGCTGCTCAACTACGCGACCGCGGCCGGCTGGCGCCCGGGCGACGACGCCTACAAGGCGCTCTGGCCCGCCGACGTGCATCTGGTCGGCAAGGAGATCTACCGCTTCCACACCGTCATCTGGCCCGCGATGCTGATGGCCCTCGGGGTCGAGCCCCCGAAGTCGGTCTACGCCCACGGCTGGTGGACCGTCGAGGGGCAGAAGATGTCCAAGTCCAAGGACAATTTCGTCGACCCGCGCGAGTTCACCCGCAAGTACGGCGTCGACGCCTTCCGCTACGTGCTGTTCCGCGAGATGCCCTTCGGCAACGACGGCGACTTCTCGGCCGAGGCGTTCAAGAAGCGCTACAACGCCGACCTCGCCAACGACCTCGGCAACCTGGTCAGCCGCGTGACGAACATGGTCGACGCCTACTTGGACGGGGCGCTGCCGGGCAAGCCCGACCCAGAGCGCTCGCCCGTGCTCAAGAGGGCCCTGGCGGCCTCCGCGGACATCGGCGAGTCGATGGACCGGCTCGCCTTCCAGGACGCGCTCAACCGCATTTGGGCCGTGGTCGGGGAACTCAACCTCACCGTCAACGACCGCAAGCCCTGGGTGATGGCCAAGGACCCGGACAAGGAGCCCTTGAAGCACCTCCTCTTCGACCTCGTCGGGACCCTGCGGGTCGTCGCCGGCTGGGTCACGCCCTTCATGCCGAACAAGGCCGCGGAGATGCAGATGGCCCTCGGCGTCAGGAAGTTCCCGGGCCCGCTGTCCGTGCACGAAGTGCTGGACGGCCCGGCCGGCCACCGCATCCGCAAGGGCGCCCCGCTCTTCCCGCGCATGGAAGAAAAGTAGGCTACACTAGACCCATGACGGATGCCATCACCTACGTCGGCAAGCGCTCGCTCGCCTCGGAGAAGACCGTCCTCCTGGTCGACGACGACGAGGACATCCTGACGCTGCTCGAGGTCCTCGTGCACCGCGACGGCTTCAAGATCCTGATGGCCGAGGACGGCGAGACCGCGCTGACGAAGATGAAGGAGAAGCCCGACGGGATGGTGTTGGACCTCTATATGCCGGGCACCGACGGCTTCCGCGTCCTCGAAAGCCTCGAGACCCTCCCCATCGCCCCCCCCGTCATCGTCATCACCGGCAGCCCCAACCAGTCGGACATCGAGAAGGTCTCGCGGTCGCCGCTCGTGAAGGCCGTCCTCAAGAAGCCCATCCGCCAAAACGACCTCCTCGCCGCGCTCCACAAGGCGCTGAACACGGTCGCCGACCCGCCCAAGCCCAAGAAAGTCGAAGAGTAACCCCCCCTGGGTCCCTTGACGGGCGGCGGGATGCCGCCTACCTTAATAAGGCCCCGGAGGTAAGTATGAAGCTTTCCCTGTCCCTGTCGTTCTCCGTCCTCGCCTTGGCCGCGGCCGCACGCGCCCAGGACGGCTCGTTCGAGAACCAATTCCCCCCGATGCGGCCCTCGGTCCAGCAGACCAACAACACCGGCGGCACGGGGATGGCGGGCGGCGGGGTCGATTCCGCTCCGGGAGCCTCCGTGGGCGCCCCGACGACCAACAACTTCGGCGCGCTCAACCAGAAATCCATCACGAACACGGCCGCTCAGAAGAAGAAGGAGGAGCCGAAAAAGGACGACAAAGGCCAGCCGCAGATGCCGCAGCCTCCCGGCGGCGGAGGCGGGGAGCAGGGCGGCGGCGAGAAGGGCGGCGGGGGCGGCGGCTGCAAGGGCGCCTGCAGCAAGATCGCCGCCGACGGCTCGGAGCTCGACCAGGCCGCGGCCAAGATGCTCGGCTCGGGCGACCCCCAGCTGGCGAAGATCGGCGGCGACGTCCAGAACCTCTCAAACGACGTCAAGAGCGTCAACAAGGACCTTAGCTCCGCCGCGGACAAGATGGCCGACGCGAAGAGCTCGCTGCAGCAGGCCTCGAACGACCTGAGCCAGTTCGGCTCCGCCAACAAGACGGACGCGACGAAGATCAAGGGCGTCGCCGACGACGAGAAGGCGAAGGGCGACACGACCCAGCCCTGCGCCCCGGTCCCGCCCGGCCAGGTCTCGGGCGACCCGAAGCGTTCCGCCAAGTTCCCGTCGGGGGCGCGCGGGCAGATCGACAAAGCCAAGAGCGCCATCCAAGAGGCCAAGAAGGCCATCGAATCGGCCGAGAAGACCGGGGAGAAGGTCGCCAGCCAAGGACCCTCCATCAACAAAGCCTTGGCCGCGGCCCAGTCCCGCCTCGACTCCAAGCCCATCCCCGGCCTTTCGCTCGTGATCGAGCGCGCCAAGGCGGACGTCGCCAACGGCCTCAAGATCCACAAGGAGCGATTGAAGGAGCTCGAAAAGGCCCTCGACGCGGCCGACAAGGCGGAGAAGTCCGCCAAGGAGGCCGACGAGGCCTCGAAGAAGGCCGAGCAGGAAGCCAAGCAGGCCAAGGAGACCATCAACTCCCAGGACCAGCCCATCAAAGACGCCAAGACGACCTACGACAAGGGCACCCCGGAGGCGCAGGCCGCCGGCTGCGCCGCGGCCGCGGGCCCGGCGTCGCAGGTCAAGACGGCGGCGGCCAAGCCTGTTGCGCCGGCGAAGGAAGCCGAGACGAAAGCAACGACGGCCTCCACCGACGCGGACTCGGCCAAATCGGCGGTGGGCGCCGTCGGCTCCATCTGAGCTAAGATAGGGGGATGCGAAAGCGCCTCGGCGCCCTAGCCGCCCTGTCCCTCTTGGCCGCCTGCCAGAGCGTCCCCTACACCAACCGCTCGCGGGTGGTGCTGATCTCCGCGACCGAGGAGAAGAAGCTCGGCGAACAGGCCTACGCCGACGTCTTGAAGAAGGGCAAGGTCTCGGGAGACCGCGCGAACGTCGACATGCTGCGCCAGGTCGGACGCCGCCTCTCGAAGGTGGCCGACAAGCCGGATTTCGCGTGGGAGTTCAACCTCCTCGAGGACGACAAGCAGATCAACGCCTTCTGCCTGCCGGGCGGCAAGGTCGCCTTCTACACCGGCATCCTCCCCGTCACCGCCACCGAGACCGGCGCCGCCGTCGTGATGAGCCACGAGATCGCCCACGCGCTCGCCCGCCACGGCGCCGAGCGCATGAGCCAGGGCATGGTGGCCCAGACCGGCGGCCAGCTGCTGGGGGCCGTCCTCGGCGGAGGCCAAGGAGCGGCCGCGTCCTCCAAGCTCTACGAGCAGCTCTACGGCCTTGGCGCGGGCCTCGTGGTCTTGAGCTACAGCCGCGCGCAGGAGTCCGAAGCCGACCACATCGGCCTCATCCTCATGCAGAAGGCCGGCTACGACATGGAGGAGGCCGTCGCCTTCTGGGGCCGGATGACGAAGGCCACCGAGGGCAAGCGCTCGAACGGCCCGCTCGACAAGTTCCTGAGCACGCACCCGGCGAGCCAAGAGCGCCAGGACCAGATCAAGAAGTGGATCCCCGAAGTCAAAGCGCAGTTCCCCAAGCCGCCCTCCCCGTAGCCGACCTGCTGGCCCGCCTGCCGGGCCTCAACACGGGGCGCTTCGGCCGCCCCGGCGACCCCTGGAACCTCCTCTTCTTGGGCCCCGCCGCCGCCCTGTCGGCCGCCCTCGAAGCCGGCGGCTGGACCCGCCTGCCCGACACGTACCTCGGGTCCATCGCCGGGGGCCTGGGCCAGCTGGCGCGAGGGCGCCGCCTGACGCTGTTCCCGCCGATGAACTTCTATGAGCAGTTCGGGCGGTTCCAGGACCAAAACTGGGTCCTCGTGACGACGCCCATCCTCCGGCGCCACCACTTCCGGCTCTGGGAGGCGCCCTTCACCGACCCGGAGGGCCGCCAGGCCTGGTGGGGGTCGGCCAACTACGACAAGGCGGCGCGCTTCTGGGACCTCTCGCACGTGCCGGACCCCGACGTGGACGCGGAGCGGGACTTCATCGGCCGGACGCTGGCGCCGAGCGCCGCGATGCAGACCTTGATGCCCGCAGCGGCCGTGCCTCGCGAAGGGAAGAACGACAAGGGTTACCCGTACTTCACGGACGGGCGGGTGCTAGTTGTGCGGGTAGGGGACTGAAGGGCGGCGGAACGCCAGCCCCGCGAGCCCCGAGAGGACGTACACCAGGAAGATGACGAAGACGGCGCGCGAGGGCCAGACGTAGAGCGCCCCAAGGACCGCCGCCACCACCACCAGGAGCTTGCGGTTGTCCCGATGGAAGAGGTCCGCCTGCTTGAAGGCCCCATAAGGGATGGTGGACACCATCAGGAAGGCCAGGATGCCCACGAAGAACGGCCCGCCGTTGGCCAAGAGCGGGATGGCCCACAAAAAGGGCCCCAGCGCCTTCGCCGGGTCGGCCGACTCGACGACGTGGTAGAGGATGACGAAGGAGGCTAGGCAGCCCGCCGCGGCCGGGATGGGCAGGCCGGTGAAGTGCGTCTTCGAGCCCTTGCCGGAGTGCGCGACCGCGTTGAAGCGGGCCAGGCGCAGGCCGCCGCAGAGCGCGTAGGCGAAGGCCACGACGTAGCCCCACACGCCGTAGTCCTTGAGCAGGAGCTGGCACATCATGTGGGCCGGCGCCACGCCGAAGGTCAAGAAGTCCGAGAGCGAGTCGAACTCGACGCCGAAGGCCGACTCGCCGTGCACGAGCCGGGCGACCCGGCCGTCGAGCATGTCGAAGGCGATTCCGCCCAAGATGGCGGTGGCGGCGGCGGGGAAGTCGCCGACGTTGGCGGCGTTCAAGGCATAGAAGCCGCAGGCCATGTTCCCCATCGTGAAGATGGAGGGCGCCAGCACCTGGCCGGAGCGCTTGAGCTTCTCCTTGTCCATCAGGCCCTCCAGCGCGCGATGGGCGTCAGGCCCGCGCTCACGCGGTCGCCGGGCTTCACCAGCGCCTCGGCGGTCTCCGGCAGGTGGACGGCGGCCTGGGAGCCGAACTGGATGAGGCCGTAGCGCTCGCCGGAGACGGCCCGGTCGCCGACCTTGAGCCAGGTGTGGATGCGCCGGGCGACGTAGCCCGCGATCTGCTCGACGACCAAGGTCTCGGAGCGTCCAGCCACCTTGATGGTGACCACCGAGCGCTCGTTCTCCCGGGCCTCCTTGTCCATCGCCATGTGGAAGGCGCCGGGCTGATAGTGGACCTTCTCGACGGTCCCGGAGCAGGGCAGCCGCTGGACGTGGACGTCGAAGACCGAGAGGAAGATGCGCACCGTCACGATCTTGCCGGGCCCCTCCTGGGCGACCGTCAGGACCCGGCCGTCGCCCGGCGAGAGGATGAGGGCGGGGTCGGTCGGCGGGGTCCGGTCGGGGTCGCGGAAGAAGTAGGCGCAGAAGGCGGAAAACAGGGCGCCGGGGGCGGCCAGGGCGGGGTGGAACCACCCGCCGGCGCACGCCGCCGCGAGGCCGATGAGGACGAACCCGATGCCTTCCTTTCTCATCCGTTTTCGAGTGTGAGTGGGGAGGGACTCGAACCCTCATGACCTTTCGGCCTGCGGATTTTAAGTCCGCTGCGTCTGCCAGTTTCGCCACCCACCCGACTTCGCGATTCTACTAAGATTGTCGTCCCAGGATGCCTCGGAACATCGAGATCAAGGCGGCCGTCCGAGACCGGCGGACCCTGCTCGCCCGGGCGAAGGCGCTTTGGGGCTCGCCCCAGCGCCTCGAGCAGGAGGACCTCTTCTTCCCCTGCCCGAACGGGCGCCTCAAGCTCCGCGTCCAGGTCCCCGGCCCTTCTTACCTCATCGCCTATTCGCGGCCCGACGCGCGGGGGCCGAAGACCTCTCGCTACTCGACCGCCGTAGCCCCCGAGCCGAAGGCCCTGGCCGCCTGCCTGCGCTCGGCGCTCGAGACCGGACGGACCGTCGTGAAGACGCGCCTTCTGTTCCTAGCCGGGCGCACGCGCATCCATGTGGACTCGGTGCGCGGGCTGGGAGACTTCCTGGAGCTCGAGGTCGTCCTGCGTCCCGGGGAGGGCGCCGCCGCTGGACGCGCGGAGGCGCGGCGGCTGATGGGGGAGTTGGGCGTGAGGCCTTCGGACCTGCTCGTGGGGGCTTACGCCGACTTGCCTTCGACCCGCACCACGCGGGTCCCAGCCAAGAGGTCGTGCCAGCCGCGGCCGTCCTTCTCCCACCAGGCCCACAGGTAGCCCAAGCCCGCCGGGGTCACGGACACGAACGTCAAGACGGTCCGGATCAAGTAGATCTTCCAGTCGGGCGTCGCGCCGTCCTCGTGCCGGACGACCTTGAACCCCAGCGCCCGCTTGCCGGGCGTCGTCATCCAGGCCGTCAGCGCGAGCATGTTGAGGGCGATCCAGATGAACGGGAACAGCTTGTCCTTGCCCGACTTTCGCTTCTTGCGCGTCGACACCCGCGTGCGGCCGTCGTCCGAGAGCACCTCGGTGACGCCCTTGCTGACGCTCAAAGGCAGGGAGATGTTGACCTCCGTCCTGCCCTTCTCCTTGACGGTGAGCCCGCCGGCTCCGAGATGGATCTCGTCGCCCCCCTTCTTATCCTTGACGGTGAGCCCCCCTTTCCCAAGGGTCACCTCGGCGTCTTCCGCCTCGTCGGCGGCCTCGTCGGCGGCCTCGTCGGCGGCCTCGGCTGCGCGCTCGGCCTGCGGCCGATGCCGGATCTCCACTGTCTCCTGGTCGCCGCCCGCGAGCATCCCGGCGACGACCGAGCAGATGAAGACGTCGAGGGCGGTGGCCGCCGCGCGGCGCAGGAAGACGCGCCGCTTCGCGCGCTTGGCCTCCTTCTCGCTTAAGGGGGCGGACGGCGCCGTGGGGCGCGAGCCGACGACCCAAGCCTTCGGGGCGGGGTCGCCGACCTCGATGACGCGGGCGGAGGCGACCGCGGCCTGCGGCGGCACCGACGTGCCGGAGAGCGGCGTCTCGCGCCGGACCTTGTAGATCTTGAATTCGCCTTCGATGCCCTTGAGCTTGAACCGGCCGACCTCGCTCGAGGGCACCTCGGCCTTGTTCATCGCCAGATAGACGCCCTCGGTGAAGAACACCTCGCCGGCCTCGGCGATGCCCTCGATGCGGGCGGTGATGTTGACCGGCTCGCCGAAGACGTCCGAGTCCGTGATGTTGACCTCGCCCACGTTGATGGCGATGCGCACCTCGAGCCGGTCGTCGCCGACGCGGCCCTCGTTGCGCTTGCGCAGCGCGTCCTGCACCGCGACGCCGGCCAGGACCGCGTTCGTGGGGCTGTCGAAGGTCATCAAAAACGCGTCGCCGATGGTCTTAAGGAGGCGACCGCCGCGGTCCTCGAGCGCCGGCAGCACGATCTCGCGGTGCTCGGCGAGCATCGCGTCGATGTCGGCGCGGCTCTTGTGGGAGGTCTTATCCGAGAAGCCCTTGATGTCCGTGAGCAGGATGGTGAGGTTGCGGGTCGTCGTCATACTTCCACTCCCAGCGCCCGCTTGCGGCGCGCGATCATCTCGGCCACCGCGTCGAGCGGCACGGCCGGCACGAAGTGGTCGTCGACCCCGGTCATGTCGGTGGCCATGCACAGGGCGTTCAAGATGGCCTCCTCGGTCGCATGGATGGTCGCCTCGTAGAGCGGGTCCATGCAGTCGTCGAGCAGGATCTTCATCCGGTAGAGCATCTTGGGGTTCTTGCGCGGGATGGTGTTGGCGTTCGAGAAGGCCAGCACGATCTCGCCCGAGGCGTGGGCCGCGTAGGAGCCGGTGCGGCCGATGCCGAGGCCGACGCGCTTGGCGAGCCGCGTCAGGTGGTGGGGCAACAGCGGCGCGTCGGTCGCCAGCACCGCGATGATGGAGCCGTAGTTGTCCTTGCGCTTGTCGACCTTGGCGTAGCGCGGCGCCAAGAGCCGCCCCGCCGGGAACCCGTCGATGCGCAGGTCGTCCATCACGCCGAAGTTGGCCATCACGAGGACGCCGATGGTGTAGGTGTGGTCCCCGGTCTTGACCCGGCGCGAGGAGGTGCCGATCCCGCCCTTGAAGTCGCAGGTGACCATCCCCGTGCCGCCGCCCACGCAGCCCTCGCCGACCGGGCCGGTCTTGGCGTCGGCGATGGCCTGGAACACGTGCTCGGCCCGCACGTGGCGGCCGGCGATGTCGTTGAGCCAGGAATCGTCGCACTCGCCCACCAGCGGCAAGACGACGTCGTGCTTGACGCCCATGCCCGGGTAGCGCTGGACCATGTAGTTGACCACGGCCTCGGAGCAGGTGCCCACCGAAAGGGAGTTGGTGAGCAGGATGGGCGTCTCGATGAGCCCCCACTCCTGGACCTGGGTCAGCCCCGAG
>SCTT01000248.1 GCA_004322435.1 bacterium | reverse complement strand
ACCTCGGCGAGTGGCACTCGGGGATGCGCGCGTACTCGCGCCGTACCCTCGAGACGCTCCCTTGGGAGCTCAACTCGGACGACTTCGTCTTCGACCAGCAGTTCCTGCACCAGGCGGCCTTCCTAGGCCTGCGCATCGGCGACATCCCGGTGGCGGCGCGCTACTTCGACGAGGCGTCCTCCATCTCCTTTAGGCGCAGCATGGTCTACGGCCTCTCGACCTTGGTCGTGATGGGCTGGGTCCTGCTGGCGCGCCTGGGGCTCTACACGCACCCCATCCTCAAGCGGAAGGGGGCCGCCTGAGCGACCGCTGGCTGACGCTCGCCGCGGGCTTCGCGGCCGCCCTGGGCGTCCATGCGGCGCTCTCGGGCTTCGCCGCCCCGCTGGTGCCCGGCCTCGTCGCGACGGCGCTGTTGGCGCTCGTCTCCTTCACCGTCGCCGGCTGCGGGCGCCTGCTGCTGCGCCGCTTCGTGGTGGCCGGGCTCTCCGAGTCCGAGCGGACGCTCGTGGGGGCGACGCTGGGGCTGGGGCTGCTCACGCAGGGCCTGTTCCTGCTGGGCGCGGCGGGCCTCCTCAAGCCCTGGGCCGTCATCGCCCTCCTTGGCGCCTTTTGGGTCGTGGGCTTCACCGAGCTCCACGACCTGTGGGTCTCCTTGGGCGCCAACCGCAACCTGCTGAGCGACCGTCCCGCGATGACCGGGGCCCTGCTGGGCGTGCTGGCCCTCCTCTATTGGCTGGCCTGGGTGCCGCCGCACCTCTACGACTCCTTGGTCTACCATCTGCCGCTGGCCGCCGGGTACGCGCGCACCGGGAGCCTGGCGACTCGCCCCGACCTCCTGTTCAGCCACTTCCCCCAGAACGGGGAGATGCTCTTCACGCTCTCCTTGATTCTGGGTTCGGACGTGCTCGCCCAACTCTTCAGCTGGCTGGGCGCGTTCTTGTCGGTGTGGTGGCTCTTCGAGATGGGCAAGCGCGAGGCCCCCATCGTGGTCGTCCTCGTCGCCTGCCTGATGACGGCGACCCACACCGCGGTCATGCTGCTCGCGCCGACCGCCTACGTGGAGACGCTCGTGATGCTGTGGGTGACGGCGTCGGTGCTCTCCTTCGTGCGCTGGCACTCGAACGCCGCCGAACCCGACGCGCCCCGCGGCTGGCTGGCGCTGAGCGCCCTGTTCGCGGGCTTGGGCGTCGGCACGAAATACTACGCGGGCGTGACGCCCTTCATCCTGTCCTTGGTGCTGCTCGGCCGCTGGCTGGCCGACCTGCGCGCGGACCCGGTCGCCGCCGCCTCGCGCCGGCGCGACCTCCAGCTCTTCGCCTTCACGGCCGCCGCCGCCGGGGCGCCGTGGCTGCTCAAGAACCTCTGGTGCGTCGGCAACCCCGTGTTCCCGTTCTTCTACCAATACCTGCCCGCGCGGGGCACCGGCTGGGAGGGCGAGGCCGCGGCCCGCTACTTCCAGGTGCTGACCGAGTACGGCCATCCCGCCGGCTCCTTCCTGAAAGACCTCGTCGCGTTCCCCTACCTCGTCGCGGCCTCGCCGGGCCGCTTCGGCGGGGGGGCGGACGTCTTGGGGAGCCTGGGCTGGCTGCCGCTGTTCGCGGCGCTGCCTCTGGCGGTCTGGGCCGCCTGGGGCCGCCGGACGATGGGCCTCGTCCTCATTTACTGCGCCGCGCACTGGATGCTCTGGTTCTCGACCGGGGTCGTGCTGCGCTTCTTGGTCGCCATCGTCCCGCTCGCCTCGCTGTTGGCGGCCAACGGGCTCTGGCAGGCCTGGCAGCGCCTCGGGCCGGGCGGGCGCCGCGCGCTGGCGGCCGGCGGGGTCCTCCTCACCTGGACGAACCTCGCGCTCTTTTTGGGCGTCAACGTCGTGTTCGGCTCCTTCGACGTGCTCCTCGGGGCCAAGTCCCGCCGCCAGTTCCTCGAGGGGAAGTTCGACTACTACGCGTGCGCGGCCGCGACGCGCGACACGCCGCCCGACGCCAAGGTCCTGGTGGTCGGCGAGCAGCGCGGCTATTGGGTCGAGCGCCCCCACGAGGTGACGACCCCGATGGCGCCCAACCGCTTCGTGCGCCTGGCCGACGCCGCCCCGGACCCGGCGGCGCTGGCGCGCCTGCTGCGCGAGGCGGGCTTCACGCACGTCCTCTCGGTGCCCCGCGAGGGCGAGAGGCTCGCGGGCTACGGGGTCTTCGACTTCACGGCCCAGGGACGCGCCGCCTGGGACGGCCTGGGCCCCCTGTTGACGCCGACCTTCGAGTCCCCGGGACGCTGCGGGCTCTACGCGCTGCCATGATCGGAGCCTCCCACCTCTCGCTCTTGCTCCGGGCCGCGGCCACGGCCTTCGGCCTGACCTGGGCCGCGACGCCCTTCGTGCGCGCCGCGGCCATCCGGATGGGCTGGCTCGACCGTCCGGAGACCGACGTCAAGACGCATACGGTGCCCGTCCCCGCGCTGGGCGGCGTCGCCGTGTGGGCGGGCTTCGCCGGCGCGCTCGTGGCCACGCGCTTCATGACGACCTTCCCCACCGGCACCCTCTACCGTCTGCGCGGCATCCTCGCCGGCGCGGCGCTCGTCTTCGTGCTGGGCGTCATCGACGACTTAAAGAAGCCCCATGGCCTCGGCTGGAAGACCAAGATGGCGGTCCAGGTGCTGGCCGCGCTGATCCTCGTCCACTTCGACATCCGCATCCGGTTCATCCACCCCGACTATCTGGGTACGGCCCTCACCCTCCTCTGGGTCGTCGGCATCACGAACGCGGTCAACATCATCGACATCATGGACGGGTTGGCCGCGAGCCAGGCGGCCGCGGCGGCGCTGGGCTTCTGGCTGATCGCGCTGCCCTCGGAAGACCTCTACGTGAACTTCGCGGCGGCGGCGCTCTTGGGGGCGTCCTTGGGATTCTTGCCCTGGAACTTCTCCAAGTCGCGCAGGATCTTCATGGGGGACTCCGGCTCCACCTTGCTCGGGTTCACGCTGGCCGCGCTCGCCCTGGGAACGGACTTCACGCTCGTGAACCCGCTCGGGGTGTACGCCCCGCTCCTCATCCTGGCCGTCCCCATGTACGACACCTTCTACGTGATGGCCGTCCGGATGGGCAAGGGGAAGTCGCCCTTCCTCGGCTCCCGCGACCACTTCGCGCTGCGCCTCGAGCGCATGCACTTCTCGCGCCCGCAGATCGTGGCGCTGTCCTTGTTCGCGGCGCTCTTCTTGTCCTTGTGCGCCTGGCTCGTCACGCTCGTGTCCACCCCGTGGGCCGTGGCGGTCTATCTGGTGCTCGGCACCCTCATCGGCTTCGTGACCTGGCACATCTCGCAGGTGGACATGGGCCGATGACCTTGAAGACCGACGTCCTCGTCCTGGGCGGCGGGCTCGCGGGCCTGTCGACGGCGTATCACCTGCGGCGGGCGGGCTTCAAGGGTTCCGTCACGGTGGCCGAGAAGTCCCACAAGCCCGGCGGCCGGGCCGGAACCGAGCGGCAGGGGAAGTTCCTCTTCGACCATACGGGGCATCTTCTGCACCTGCACGACCCCTACGGCAAGAAGCTGGTGCTGGACCTCCTCAAGGGGAACGTGGCGCTGCACGAGCGCTCGAGCTGGATCCACTCCTCGGGCGTCGACACGCGCTATCCGTTTCAGGCCAACACGCACGGCTTGCCCCCCAAGGTCGTCGCCGAATGCCTGGCCGGCTTCGCGCGCAACCTCTACCGTCCGCGGGCTTTGCCCAAAGACCCCTCCTTCCGCGCCTGGTGCCTGGCCGCCTTCGGGGAGGGCATCTCCCGGCGCTTCATGTTCCCGTACAACGAGAAGCTCTGGCGCACGCCGCTCGACTGGCTGACGACCGAGTGGCAGGGCCGCTTCCTGCCGCGCCCGCGCCCCGAGGAGGTGCTCTACGGGGCGCTGGTCGACCAGAAGCGCTTCTTCGGCTACAACGCCCATTTCCGCTATCCGAAGCGCGGCGGCTGCCAGGCCCTGCCGGACGCCCTGGCGCGGCGCGTCCCCGAGCTGCGGCTCAACTGCCGCGTCGAGAACGTCGACCTCGCAGAGCGGGTCGCCGACATCGACGGCCTGGGCGAGGTGCGCTACGAGCGCCTCGTGAACACGCTGCCGCTGAAGACCTTCCTGGACCTGGCCTCGCCGCTGCCCGCCGCGGTGCGCGAGGCGCGCTCGCGCCTGCGCTGGGTGGACGTCCTGAACTTGAACGTGGGCGTGGGCCGGGCCGGGCTCTCGGACCGCCATTGGGTCTATTTCCCCGAGGCCGCGTACCCGTTCTACCGCGTGGGCTTCACGAGCAACTTCGCCTCGGACATGGCGCCCAAGGGCACGACCTCGATGTACATCGAGGTGTCGCGCCGCCCGGGGGAGCCCGCCGACCTGCCGGCCTTGGAGCGGCGCTGCATCGAGGGGCTGCGGCGCTCCGGCATCATGCGCTCCTCCGACAAGGTGGTCGAGAAGCTCTGGATCCCCATCGAGTGCGGCTACGTGGTCTACGACCGCGAGCGCACCCCGGCGGTCAACGCCATCCAGAAGCATCTGCGCGGCCGAGGGGTCTGGTCCATCGGGCGCTGGGGGGCGTGGAAGTACTCCTTCATGGAGGAGACCTTGCTCGACGGGAAGCGCTGCGCCGAGGAGCTCCTCGGGCGCTTCGGCAAGGAGCGGCGCTCGAACGAGCCCCTGCTGGCCCTCAAGTGAAGCGCCCTAAGAAGCCCCTGGTGCTGGGCGTGACGGGAGGCTCCGGCTCGGGGAAGTCCCGCCTCGCTTCCTATATAAAGGAAGGGCTGGGGGGCCGGGCGGCCATCCTGTGCATGGACTGGTACTACAAGAACCACCAGGGGGTCGGGGGGGACGAGCGGGAGCAGCTCAACTTCGACCACCCGAAGGCCTTGGAGACCGCCTACTGCGTGCGCCAGCTCGACCGCCTCGTCGCCGGGGAGCCCATCCGCGCGCCGGTCTACGACTACGCGACGCACACCCGCATGGCCGATACCCGGGACGTCAACCCGGAGCCGGTCGTCATCGTGGAGGGCCTCTTCGTCCTGCACGAGCCCCAGCTGCGCAAGCGCCTGGACCTGTCCATCTACATCGACGTCCCGGACGACATGCGCCTGCTGCGCCGCGTGCGGCGGGACTCGGTCGAGCGCCGGGTGGACTTAGAAGAGACCCTGCGCCTCTACGAGAACTACGTCCGGCCCATGCACGCCAAGTACGTCGCCCCTTCGGCGCGCCACGCCCGCTGGGTCTGGCCCCAGCTCGACGCGGAGCGCTTCAAGGCGAAGCTGCTGGCCCTCGTCAAAAGACGGGCGAAGCTAAGCTCTTAAAGGCCGGGGATCCGCCCAGCTGGGACTCGGGGTCCACCGAGTCCGCCGGCGCGCCGAACTCCTTGCCGGCGGCGTCGAAGAGCTTGAAGGACTTCCCGCCGTCCGCCCCGGTCACCGTCACCAGGATGGTCAGCGCCCCCTCGCTCGAGAACTGGACGGCCTCGACGCCTTCGGCCAGGAAGGCCAAGAACGTCGGCTCCTCGCCCGTGTTGTCGTAGAGGAACGCCTCCTTCTTCTCCCCGAAGACCTTCACGAGGCGCGTCGCGTCCTCCGAGTAGAACTCCGTCTTTTCCTCGGGCTCGGCCGGTGTCGGAGCCGGGGCGGACGTCGGCGGCTCGGGCTGGGCCTCGTAGCCTCCGCGCACGGGGGTCCACCGGTAGTAGGCGCCGTCCCGGTAGATGTAGACGACCGAGCCGTCCTGCCACCACCACTGGCCCTCGCGCCAGCACAGCCAGCGGCCGCGCGGGGAGTCGTGCCACCAGAGCCGGTCGTTGTGCCAGCGGGTCCAGAAGTAGACGTCGCCCACGTAGAACCCGAACCAGTGCACGCGGTAGGCGTCGTAATGGTGGGCGTAGCGCATCCCGTTGTCGTAGTACCAGTAGTAGGCGCCAGGCGTCAGGCCGCCCATGCCCACGCGGACGTGGATGTTGTTGACGATGGTGACGTTGTTGATGGTCCGGTCCACGATGACGCGGTTCGGGGCTCGGCCCAGGTGCGTCCCGCCGAGGTGCCCGCCGCGGCCGTCGCGGTCGGGGTGCTGGACTCCGCGGCCGTCGCGCGGCCAGTCGCGGACGGGGTCGGGGCGCGGCAGGCGGTGGCCCGGCTCGGGCCGAGCCACGGGCGGGCGCCGGTTCACGGGGGGCTGGGGGTGGGGGCGCTGGGGCGGCTGAGGCCGTGGAGGCCGGTTGACGGGCGGCTGGGGGCGCGGGCTGGGAGGGATGGGCCGGGGCGCCGGCGGGATGGGCCGCGGGGAGGGGGGAATCGGCCGGGGCGCCGGAGGCTGGGGGCGTGGCGGTCGGTTGACGGGAGGCTGGGGCCGGGGCGCCGGAGGCTGGGGGCGTGGCGGCCGGTTGACGGGAGGCTGGGGCCGGGGCGCCGGGGGCTGGGGCCGGTGCTCGGGACGCTCGGGTCGGTTCACCGGGGGCTGCGGGCGGTTGACGGGAGGTTGGGGGCGGGGCGCGGGGGGCTGGGGCCGGTGTTCGGGCCGTTCGGGGCGGTTGACCGGAGGCTGCGGCCGATTGACCGGCGGCTGAGGCCGATGCTCGGGCCGGTTGACGGGCGGCTGGGGCCGGTGCTCGGGACGGTTCACCGGCGGCTGAGGCCTGCGGTCATGACCTCCGTCGCGGCCCGGCATGCGCCCCGGCATCTGGGCGAAGGACTGCCAGGGCAAGATCAGCGTCAGCGCGGCAGCGGCTCTCAAGGTCTTCATGGTCGCCTCCGAAGAGAGACCATTGTAGGGTCCGAAGGGCCTTGTACAAAATAGGCCTTTCGGCCCGGAGGGAAAAATAATGCTTGACACCCGGTGATTCAGTTTGGGACCATTGGACCTAGGCCGGTCGTAGGCCCTTTGGGTCGCCTGGTGGGGTGACTGGTAGGGGGCCGGCCGAGACGTGAAATGTCGGTGGGGGTGGAATGAACAAGTACCTGAAAGGGGCGGCGCTCGCCGTCCTGGCCGTGTCGGCCGGCTACGCCGCGCACCGGTCCTCCAACAAGCAGCTGTGTTCCGGATTCCTGCCTGAGAACGACATGAAGATCGAGCTCAGCGGGGACGTCCATATGAATACCATCCAGGAGGCGATGTTCAACCGCGTCCTGGACCGGGTCCAGCAGGTCTACGGGCCCATCATCGCCTCCAAGGGCGGCACGTTGGTCATCAACCGCAAGTGGACCGACGGCACCGTCAACGCCTCCGCCTACCAGTCGGGCGGCAACTGGTACCTCAACATGTACGGCGGCCTGGCCCGCCACGCGGCCACGACCGAGGAAGGCTTCATGCTGGTGGCCTGCCACGAGCTGGGGCACCACATCGGCGGCTATCCGAAGATGAGCTGGGCCACCAACGAGGGCGGCGCGGACTACTTCGCCACCTTGAAGTGCATGCGCAACATGTACGGCGGCGCCGCGCCCCTGGGCGAGGTCGACCCGTACGCGGACAAGGCCTGCCAGTCGCAGTTCGGCGACGAGCCGACCCGCAACGCCTGCCGCAACGGCGTGCGCGGCGGCCAGTCGGTGGCCTTCCTGTTCCAGGCCCTGCGCAACAGCCCGACGCCTCCCAAGTTCGACACGCCGGACACGAGCGTCACGAGCCGGATGAACAACGCGCACCCGGACACCCAGTGCCGCCTCGACACGTACTTCCAGGGCGCGGCCTGCAACGCCTCGCTCGGGACCGACGTCTCGAACTCGGACCCGAACGTCGGCTCCTGCACCAAGAAGAACGGGCAGGTTGTCGGCATCCGGCCCCGCTGCTGGTACAAGCCGCCGGCGGACGAGCCGAACTTCTCCGAGGCCCCGATGGCCTCTAAGAAGCTCGAGCTCAAGAGCTCCGAAGAGGTCGGCACCCGCATCGAAGCCCTGCGCGAGGTCTTGCTGGGCCGTGGCGTATAAAGGAAAGGCCGTCATGGCGGCCGCCGGGAGCCTCGTGCTCCTGGCGGCCGCCGTCGGCATCCAGGCCGCCGTCACCGGCCCCGATTTCGACCAGGGCGTGGCCGCCAAGCCCGCCCTCGCCGCGGCGAAGGCCGCCGCGCGCCTGGAAGGCGCCCTCTCCGGCGTCGAGCAGGCCCCTCCGCCGCCCGAGGAGGGCGTCGTGTGGATCTCGGTGGGCAAAGACGACCTGACGCATCCTTCGGGCGTCGACATCCCGCTGGGCGCGCCCGTCATGTCGAGCGCCCGCGCGTCCGTCTACCGCGTCACCGAGGACCGCCTGCCGGCCATCGCCGAGCAGATGCACGACAAGTTCCACAAGTGCGGCGGCTTCTTCGCGCACGGCACGCGCGAGGAGGCGGCGAAGGACCTGCAGGCGCCGCCGCCGGCGGCGGCCGTGGCCTTCACCGTGGACCAGGGGGCCGTCGTGCGGCCCATCGTCGCGAAGGCCCAGGAAGCCGAGATCCGTTCTACGATCGAGACGTTGGCCGCCTACAACAACCGCTACTACACCGCCGACACCGGCGTGCAGGCGGCCCAATGGATCGGGGCGCGCTGGTCGCAGCTCGCCAAGAACATGCCGGGCGCGTCTTTGCGCATGGTCACGCACTCGGGCTGGAAGCAGCCCTCGGTGGTGCTGACGGTGCCGGGCTCCGAGAAGCCCGAGGAGATCGTCGTCCTGGGCGGGCACCTGGACTCGATCTCGGGCTGGGGCGGCGGCGGCGGGGCCCGGGCCCCGGGCGCCGACGACAACGCCTCGGGCATCGCGACCCTGACGGAGGCCGTGCGGCTCCTGGGCGAGGCGGGCTTCCGTCCGAAGCGCACCCTCCAGTTCATGGGCTACGCGGCCGAAGAGGTCGGCCTGCGCGGCTCGGCCGACATCGCCAAGCAGTACAAGGCGGCGGGGACCAAGGTCGTCGCGGTCATCCAGTTCGACATGACGAACTACCCGGGCTCCGGCGAGCCCATCTTCCTCCTCACGGACAACGTGGACCCGTCGCTGACGGCCCACCTCAAGAAGCTCGTCGAGGCCTACACGGGCGTGCCGGCGGCCGAGACGCGCTGCGGCTACGGCTGCTCGGACCATGCGTCGTGGACGCGCTCGGGCTATCCGGCGTCGGCGGCCTTCGAGTCGGCCTTCGACACGATGAACCATCAGATCCACACCGACCGCGACACCCTCGGCAACGCCGGGGGCGACGCGCGGCACTCGGTGGCGTTCGCGAAGCTGGCGACGGCGTTCGCCATCGAGACGGCCAAGCCCGCGGGCGCCGCGGGGCTGGCTCCGGCGAGCCGATAGGCCGTTCGACGTTCTAAAGGGACGAGGCCCCTGCTTGCGCGGGGGCCTCTCTCGTTTCAGGGTTTCAGCTGTTCGTACGCCCGCTGGATGGCCTTCGCCTTCTTGTCGGCCAGCGCGCGCAGGTCCGGCCCCAGGTGGGCGACCTTGTCGGGATGGTACTCGGCCATGCGCCGGCGGTAGGCGTCCTTGATCTCTTCGGCGCCCGCGCTGCTCTTGACGCCCAGCACGTGGTAGGGGTCGTCGTCCTCGGACTGGGTGCCGTCGTCGACGGGCTTCGCCCGCCGCGGCCCGCCCATTCGGTCCTGATAGGCCTGGTAGGCCATGTACGCGGCGACGAACACCACGAACGCGTCGTCCACCCAGCCGACGAGGACGGCCCAGTCGGGGACGAGGTCGAGCGGCCACAAGAGGTACGCCAGGCCCGCCACCAGCCACACGGCGGCGCGGCGTATGGCGGCGTCCTTGAGCATTACAGCCGGAGCCCGGCCTTCTTCCAGGCGGCCTTGAGCGCCGCGCGCGTCGCGGCCGTCGCCGGGGTGAGCGGCAGCCGCGGCTCGGCCGAGCCGAAGCCCAGCATCTGCGCCGCGGCCTTCACGGGAATCGGGTTGGTCTCCACGAAGAGCGCCTTCATCGCGGGCAGCAGGCGCAGGTGCCAAGCGGCGGCGGACTTGAAGTCCCCTCTGAGGGCGGCCGCGACCATCATCGCCGACTCCTTCGGCAGCACGTTCGAGAGCACGCTGATGACGCCTTTGGCGCCGATGGACATCATCGGCACGGTCAGGGAATCGTCGCCCGAGAGGACCGTGAACCCCTTGGGGCACAGCGCCAAAGTCTCGCTCACCTGGTCGAGGGAGCCGGACGCCTCCTTCACCGCGAACACGTTCGGGTAGGCCGCGACGATGCGCGCCAAGGTGGCCGGGGCCATGTTGACGCCCGTGCGCCCGGGGATGTTGTAGGCGACGGTCGGCAGGGGCACGGCCCGGGCCACCGCGCCGAAGTGCCGGAACATCCCCTCCTGCGTCGGCTTGTTGTAATAGGGGACTAGGACGAGCAGGGCGTCGGCGCCGGCGTCGCGGGCGGACTTGGCGAGGACGACGGCCTTCTCGGTGTCGTTCGAGCCCACCCCCGCGATGACCGGGACCCGGCCGTCGGCCTCTCCGGCGACGACCTCGACCACCCGACGGTACTCGTTGGGGTGGAGCGTGGCCGCCTCGCCGGTGGAGCCGCAGGGCACGAGGCCCGCGGTGCCGCTTTTGAGCTGGCAGCGAACGAGGCGCCGCAGCGCGTCCTCATCGATGGAGCGTCCTTTAAACGGCGTCACGAGGGCCGTGATGGAACCCGAGAGCTTCATAGAGTCACCTCCCCCGTGAAGACCTGCCGCACGGGGCCTTCCAACCATACGTCCGTGAACCCGCCGTCCTTGCGGGGCGCGAAGGACACCGTCAGCGTCCCGCCCAGCGCCTCGACGCGGACCCTGCCCGAACGCCGCCCGCCGGCGGCCACGGCGGCGGCCACGGCGCCGGTGCCGCAGGCCGAGGTCTCGTCCTCGACGCCGCGCTCATAGGTGCGCAGGCGCAGGCCCTTGCCCGCCGCCGCGACGAAGTCCACGTTGGCGCCGGCGCGGCCGAACGCGCGGTGGCGGCGCAGGGCGCGGCCGACCGTCACGACGGGAAAGCGCCCCAGCGCCGCGGCCGGGACGCGGACCACGGCGTGCGGGACGCCGGTGTCGAGGAAGAGGGCGTCGTACGTCCGGCCCTCGGCGAGGACCTTGAGGCGCCGGGGGGGCGTCGCGTCCGGCATGTTGACCCGGGCCGAGGCGCCGGCCACGGCGGCCCGCACGGGCACCCCCGACAGCTCGAAGCGCTCGCCGCCCCAGCCGTGGCGGCGCAGCCACCACGCCGCGCAGCGCGCGCCGTTGCCGCAGAAGGCCTCGGAGCCGTCGGCGTTCAGGTAGAGGACGCGGCTGCGGGCGGCGACGAGCAGGCCGTCGGCGCCGACGCCCTCGCGCCGGTCGCACAGGCGCCGCGCCAGCGCCTTGGCCTTCGGCCCCGCGAGCGGGCCCTCGACGAGGACGAAGTCGTTGCCCGCCCCGGAGAGCTTCCAGAACCTAGTTGGCCGGGGCATGGAGCTCCTCGAGGAGGGCCAGGGCGGCCCGCGCGACGAAAGGGTGCTCGCGGCGCTGGGAGGCCGCCGAGGCGAGGTCCGCGCGGGCGCCGGCCAGGTCGCCGCGCCGGGCGCGGGCCGAGCCGCGCACCCAGCGCGCCAAGGCGTCGTCGGAGCGCGCCAGCACGGCCTCGGCGTCGGCCTCGGCCTCGGCGAGGCGTCCGTCCTCGAGGAGCCACAGCGCCCGCTGCAGCGCGATGTCGTCGCGCGTCGGGTCGCCCGAGAGGGCGTAGCCGACGTCGCGGTAGGCGGCCTCGATGCCCCCGCGGCGGCGCTCGATGCGAGCCGCCGACAGGAGCGTCCCCGCCGAGGGGTCGAGCACGAGCGCGCGCCCGATGGCTTCGGCGGCCTGCTGGGGCTTCTGACGGGAGGCCAGGAGCTCGGCGTAGTCGCGCAGCACGGCGGGGTTCTTCGACCAGCTCGCGTCGGCCAGCGCCGACTCGTAGCCGACCTGCGCGGAGGCGAGGTCGCCTTGGGCGCGCTGGATCTCGGCGAGCCCCAGGTTCGCCGTCGCGTTGTTCGGGTGGATGTGGACGGCGCGCTCGAAGAGCGGCCGGGCGCGGTCGTCTAACCCCTGCCGGTGCAGGAGCCACCCGAGTCCGGTCAGCGCCTCGAGGTTCTTGGGGTAGAGGGCCTCGGCCAGCTGGTAGGCGGCCAGCGCGTCGTCGGAGCGGCCGACCGCCTCGAGGCAATGGGCGATGAGCGCGTGGCCGTCGCCCCGCGAACGCTTGGGCAAGGAGCGCAGGCGCTCGGGCGTCAGCGCCGCGGCGGCCTCGGCGAAGCGTCCGGACTCGAAGAGCGCCCGCTCGGATTTGAGCGGGTCCACCAGCGTCCCGCGCGAGGCGCAGGCCGCCAGCGCCGCCAAGGCCAGCGGGGCTAGGGAGCGGCGGACCATTTCTTCCACAGGCGCGGCATCGCGTAGACCGCCAGGCTCTCCTGGGCCCCGGCCAGGCCCCGGGCGCCGGCCTCCATCCCCTTGCGGATGACGTCGGGGATGCGCTCGGTCTGGTAGAACTCGACGTCGCCGACGCGGGGCTCGATGAGGGCGTCGGCCTCCCGGCGCTGCTGGCGGGACAAAAGCGACCCTCGGATGTCGATGACCTGCTCGAGCGTCCCCAGGACGTTTGTGGGGTTGATATAGGTGAAGTCCCCCTCGGTGACGCTCGCCAGCACCCACTCGGCGCCCAACAGGCGCGCGGCGTCGACGGGGATGTAGTCGACCACCCCGCCGTCGACGAGCCAGCGGTGCCGGTAGGCGACCGGCTTGAAGATGCCGGGGAGGTTCGCGGACGCGCGCACCGCGGGGGCCACCGGGCCGTCGCGGAAGACGACCTTCTCGCCGGTGCGGATGTCCATCGACACGCAGGCGAAGGGTCGCTTGAGCTGGTCGAAGGTCCGCTCGCCGATGGCGCTCTTGAGGACCAGCTCCATCGCCGTCGAGTCGAGGAGGCTGTCGTTGAGGATGAGCGTCAAGAGGCGCGTCTTCGAGTAGTCGCTGCCCGAGCCCAGCGTCACCCCGCCGCCGATCTCCCGCATCCGCGACGCCGGGATGCCTTCGGCGACGAAGGACCCGACCACGGCGCCCATCGACGTCCCCGCCACGACGTCCACCGGGAAGCCCGCGTCCTCGAGCACCTGCCAGACGCCGATGTGGGCGAGGCCGCGGACGGCGCCCGCCGAGAGCACGAGTCCCACGACCGGGCGCTCGCCCTTGGGCAGGCGCTTGAGCTCCGAGAAGAGGTGCTCCCGGAGCATGTCGTCGGCCCGGGACTCGCGCGCGGCGGCGGGGACGGCGGCCAAAGACGCCGCCAGCGCGAGCGCCGCCGGCGCCCACGCCCGCAGGAGGGTCACGACCCGGGCAGCGGCCGGCCGACGGCGCGCTCGAGGCGGGCGCGGGCCGTCGCGTGCTCGGCGACGGCTTCGAGGAGCCGCAGGCGCGAGGCGAGGACCAGCGGGGCGGCCCGAGCCCATCCGGGCGTCCCGGGGGCCGCGCCGGAGCGGGCGAGGAGGTCCTTCATCCGCAGCCATTCCTTCTCGCGGCTGGGCCACTCGGCCTGCCAGTGGGTCAGGTCCGCGTACGCCTTGCGCACCTCGAGGTGCACCTGGTCCCGCAGCTCGGCGCGGCGCACCTCGCTCTGGCGCTGCTCGGAGAGCTTTGACGTGTGCTGCGTCCAGAAGTCGAAGGAGAAAGGGAGGCGCACGCCCACGGTGGCGTCCCAGTTGTTCTGGTTCAAGGGGAAGGTCTGCCCTGTCAGCTCGTAGTCGACGCCTAGCATCACCGACGGCGTGCGCCGTCCGAGGGTCAGGTTCACCGCGATGGCGTCCATCGTGGCGCGGTAGGTCTGGGCCTGCAGTTCGGGGCGGACCTCGGAGGCCCACAGCAGGGCTTTGCGCAGGTCGGCGTCCACCGGCTCGGACTCGAGGACGCCCGAGACGCGCACGGGCGTGTCGAGCTCGCGGTTGAGGACCTTGAGGAACTCGAGCCGGGCGAGCTCCGCGCCGTGCCGCTCGGCCGCCGCCCGCGCGCGCAGGTCGCCCTCGAGGGCCTCGGCGTCGAGCAGCTCGAGGCCGCCGGCAGGCTTCGCAGACGCCCGCTCGAGCTGGGTCAGGACGTCCGTCACGGCGGCCTGCCGCTCCTGGGCCAGGAGGAAGGCCCAATAGGCGCGGGCGGCCTCGGCCTTGACGTCGAGCTTGGCGGCCTCAAGCTTGGCGCGGGCCTGCTTCAAGGCCGTCTCGGCCAGGCGCAGGGTGTTCACGTGGCGGCCTCCCTCGTAGAGCGAGAGGGTCGCGTAGCCCTGCCCCGAGAAGATGCCGGGGTGGGAAGAGGGGAACATCAGGATGTTCCGGAACTCGGGACGCAGCGCGAAGGGGTAGTGGGCGTTGTAGCGGGTCGCCAGCGCCTGCACGCCGACTTCGGGGTAGAACTGGAACCGGGCTTCGGCGACGTGCTGCTCGGCGATGACGATGTCGTGCTCGGAGATCTGCACCGCGGGCGAGTTGCGCTCCGACTTATGGAGGGCCTCCTCGAGGGTGTAGGTCTCGACCGCGGGCTGGGCCGCGGGCTGGGCCGCGGCGGGCCGGGCGAGGAGGAGGGCGAGGGCGAGTGCGTTCATGCGGCGACGTCCCTTAGGCGCTCAGACCTTGAAAGCGCTCGTCGTGTGGCGGAGCTCGTCCTTGAGGCCCCGCAGCTCCTCTTTGAGGCGCTTGACGTCCTCGGCGCCGGCCGGTTCGGGGATGCCCTTGACGGCCTCGTCGAGGCGGGTCTGCAGCCGCTCGACCAGCGTCCGGTCCTTCTGCACGAGGCGCTGCAGGCTGGTGATCATCGCGTTGAACTCGTCCTGGAGCTCCATCAGGTCGTCGCCGGTCCTCAGCGACACCCGGTGCGTCAGGTCGCCGCCCGAGACGATCTGCGCCGACTGCTCGAAGCGGTAGATGGGACCGGCCCAGCGGTGGCTGACGAACACGGTGACGATGCCCATGATGCCGAGGAAGATCACGAGCTTCACCAGATCCAGCTTCATCGCGTCCGCCAACAGCGGCATCAGGCTGGGGTCGGCCTCCTTCACGAAGCGGGCCATCGTGTAGTAGACGTCCCCGCCGACGATCATCGCGGTGAACATCACCGCCGCGAAGACGACGAGCGCGTACTTGACCTGCAGGTGCCGCTTGACGAGCACCGTGCGCCGCTGGAACTTCTGCGTCGGCGCCTCGGTGCCCATCAGGCCGCCACCGGCGTCTTGCCGGGCAACGCGCTCAGGCGGTCGAAGAGGGAGAGCCACTCGGCGTCCACCGTCTTGAGCTTGGCGGTGGCCTCCTTGAGGGAGACCGGCACCACGGCGTTGCCCTTGAGGGCCACCATGTTGCCGAAGTCGCCGGCCAGGGCCAGCTCGGCCGCCTTGACGCCCACGCGGGTGCCGAGGATGCGGTCGAAGAGGGTCGGGGCGCCGCCGCGCTGGATGTGCCCGATGACGGCGGAACGCACCTCGAGGCCGGTCTCCTTCTGCAAGACTGCGGTCAGGCGCTCGGCGACGCCGCGGTCCTTGAGGATCTCGTGGCCGAACTCGTCGAGCTCCTTGGTCTTGGCGGAGTCGCCGGGGATCTCGACGGCCTCGGAGGCGACGACCAGCGCGGTCTTGCGCGCCGCGAAGGCCGCCTTGACCTTGGCGGCCATGTCCTTGACGTCGACGGGGCGCTCGGGCAGGCACACGTAGTCGGCGCCCGAGGCCAGCGCGGTGAAGAGCGCGACCCAGCCGGCGTGGCGGCCCATCACCTCGAGGAGCATCACGCGGCGATGGCTCAGGCCCGTGTCCCGCAGGCGCTCGGCGGCGTCGACCGCGATGGTGGCCGAGGTGTCGAAGCCGAAGGTGTAGTCCGTGGCCGAGAGGTCGTTGTCCATCGTCTTCGGGACGCCGACCACGGGGAGCTTGCGCTCGGTCCAGAGCTTCGAGGCGACCCCGAGCGTGTCCTCGCCGCCCATCGCGATCAGGGCGTCGAGCTTGAGCTTTTTGAAGGTCTCGGCGACCTTGTCGACGCCGCCCTCCTTCTTGTAGGGGTTCGTGCGGCTCGTGCCGAGGATGGTGCCGCCCTTGCCGACGATCCAGGCGACGTCGGCCGGCGTCAGCGGGTCGGCCTTCGCCTCGATCATCCCTTTCCAGCCCTCGCGCATGCCGAGGCACTCGACGCCTTCCTGCGCCAGGCGCAGGACGGCCCCGCGGATGGCGGGGTTGAGGCCGGGGCAGTCTCCGCCGCCGGTGAGGATCGCTACGCGCTTAAGAGCCATGTGCCGCCTCCGCCGGGCCTCAGAAGTGGCCCGTGTACTTGAACTGGATGATGCGCTCCGGCCCCCGGGGCACGCCGTTCGAGAAGGTCCCGCCGTGCCCGATGCCCCGGACCGCGAAATCGGCGTGGAAAGAGGGGTTGATGAAGAAGCGCAGGCCCGCGTTGATGCGGCTGTCGAAGAAGTCCTGGATGTTGTCCCACTCCCACATGAGCTTGGCGCGGTCGTAGAGGTTGAGGGAGAGCCCCATGAACCCAAAGACGTCGTCGGAGTCGAAGTCCGAGATGTTGAGGCCGGCGTGCCCTTGCAGGCCGCGCAGGCCGACCTCCTGGGTGCCGACGAAGTACAGGCCGCGCTGCTTGTGGTTGTAGCGCTTGATGGGGCGGTTGTAGAAGTAGCCCTGCCCGTCGAAGCCCAGCGCGAAGGCCGGGATCAGGCGGTCGCCGTCGAAGAAGCGCCATTTGACCTGGAGCTCGGGGCGGGTCAGCTGGACCGGCGAGTCGGTGCCGAGCAGGCGGTCGACGTGCAGCGACGCGCCGAGGTTGACGCGCGGATAGACGCCGAAGGCCAGCCACTGGAGGGCCCCGCCCTGGTTGAAGAAGCGGGAGCGGGCGCCGAAGCCGCCGACGTCGAGCGCGGCGGCCGTGGGCATGTCCACGAGGTCCGTGTCGGGCGGGAGCAGGCCGCGGGGCGCCGCGCCCTCCTCGGCGTCGGGGGCGCCCTCGGCGCCGCCCGTCCGAGCCTTCTTGGGCGAAGGCTGGGCGGAGGCGGGCAGGGCGCTCAGCGCGAAGAGGAGGGCCAGCAGGGCGGCGGCGGGGCGCGGGGTCATTTCGGGGCCGCCTCCGGCTCGGGGAGCCCCAGGCGCGCCCGGACCTGACGGGCGGCGAAGGCGAACTGGTTCTTGACCGCCGCGTCCTTCTCGGCGTCAGCGGCCTTGACGAGGGCCGGCAGCCCCACGTCCTTGGTGGCGATGGTGCCCAGGGCGTTGGAGGCCTGCAGCCGGACGGCGGCGTCGGCGCTCTTGAGGAGGTCCACCACGGCCTTCTCGCCTTCGGGCGCGCCGAAGCGGTTCAAGGCCAGCGCGGCGTGGATGCGGGTCGCTTCGTCGGCGTCGGCGAGGGCCTTGAGCAGCGCCTCCTTGACGCCGTCGCCGGTCAGCGAGCCGATGGCCCGCACCGCTTCGCGGCGGGTGTAGGGGTCCTCGTCTTTGAGGAGGCCGGTCAGCGGGCCCAGCGACGCGGCGGAGCGCAGCTGCCCCAAAGTCCCGGCCGCCACCCGGCGCATGCCGGAGTCGGCGTCCTTGAGGAGGGCGGTGATCTGGGCCTCGGCCTTGGCCGAGCGCAGGGCGCCGAGGGTGCGGACCGCCGCGTAGCGCACGGACGTCTCTTTGTCGCCCAGGGCGGCGATGAGGGCGTCCTCGGACTGCTTGGCGCCCAGGTAGGCCAGCGCGATGGCGGCCTGCTGGCGCACCTGGGCTTCGGGGTCTTTGGTGAGGAGGGCGGTGACGGGGCCGACGGCCTCGGGGGCCCGGAGCAGGCCCAGGGAGTCGACCGCGGCCGACCGCACGAAGGGGCTCTCGTCGGAGAGCGCGGGCAGCAGCAGCGGCACGGCCCTGGGGTCCCGCAGGCGCGAGAGCTCGTCGCAGGCGCGGCGCCGGACCATCGGGTTCTTGTCCTTGAGGTCGGCGGACGCCTTGCCGAAGTCGTCGGCGGGGAGGACGGGCGCCTTCGGGGCGGGCGCGGCCGGCTTCGGCGCCTCCGCCTTGGCCGGGGCGGCCTTCGCGGGAGCGGCCGCGGCGGGCTTCTTGGCCGGGTCCTTCTTGGGAGCGGCGGGGGCCTTCGCCGGCTCGGCGGCGCCCAGGGCGCCGGCCAGCGCGGTCACGACGAGGAACAGGGGAGGCTGCATAGGCCGAGTCTATCCTTTAAGGTCAGGGTTTCTCAAGGATGTCCTTGAGGCGGTCATGGAGGGTCTTCATCTCGAAGGGCTTCTGGAGCACGGAGACGGCCCCGGACATCATCGCGATGCCCTTCTCGCGCACGGTGTCGCGGCTGGTCATGATGACGATCTTGGGCACGTTCTTGCCCATCTTGGCCGAGAGCTCGGCGGCGACGTGGTAGCCGTCGATGTAGGGCATCATGACGTCCAAGAGCACGAGGTCCACCTTCTGGGACGAGGCCATGTCGAGCGCCTCCTTGCCGTTCGTGGCGGCGACGACCTCGTAGCCCTGGAACGCCAGGTCCATCTTGAGGAGCTCCAAGAGGTCGGGGTCGTCGTCGGCGACTAGGATGCGCTTTCTATCTTCCATGCTTTGTCTCCCAGAATCTTCCCCAATTGTTCAAAAAGTCCGTCGGTCAATGCGACTTTCTCGTCGGTCTCGATCAAAACGGGGGGGCCGGAGGGGGCCTCGAGGCGCAGCAGGACCGGGATGCGGCCGGGATGCTTGTCCAGCGCCCGCTTGACGTCGGCGAGCAGGCTCTCCTCGAGCCCGGCCTTGGTCAGGCGCAGCGTCAGCGAGCGCGCGAAGCGGTTGACGGCCATGTCGAGGGACATGACCTCCTCGACCACCATCTCGGGGGCGGCCGGGGTCCCTTCCTCGGCGCGCATGTCGGCGGCGAGCTGGATGCGCCCGGTCACGCAGACCATCGCGTTCGAGCGCAGCTGCGACTGGACCTGGGCGTAGGCGCGCGGGAAGACGAGCATCGGCAGCTCGCCGGAGAGGTCCTCGAGCACGCCGCGGGCCATCGCGTCGCCCTTCTTCGTGATGACCTTCTTTAAGGTCGCGATCATCCCGGCCAGGCGCACCTTCTCGGCCGGCTGGGTCAGCGCCGAGATCTGGTGCGTGGCCACGGCCTCGAGCAGGTCCTTGCACCGCACGAGGGGGTGGCCCGACATGTAGAAGCCCAGGACCTCGCGCTCGGCCTTGAGCAGGTCGTGCTCGTGCCAGGGCTCGGACGCCCCCTGGCCGTTGGCGGGGGTCTCGGGGGAGCGGGCGGCGGGGAGGTCGCCTCCGAAGAGCAGGCCCTGCCCGCGGGCCAGGTCCTCCTTGACCGCGGCCTGGCGGCCCATCGTCTCCTCGAGGGAGCGGGAGAGGCGCGCGCGGGATTCGGTCGCGGGGAGGCCGGGCATCATCGCGTCGAGCGCCCCGGCCTTGACCAGGGACTCGAAGGCCCTCTTGTTTACGGCCTTGAGGTCCACGCGTCGGCAGAGGTCGTCTAAGCCGGAGAACGGGCCGGCCTCGGCGCGCGCCTTGACGATGGAGTCGGCGGCGGAGGCCCCGACGTTCTTGATCGCGTTCAAGCCAAAGCGGATGACGGGGCCCTTCGCGCCGTCCTCGATCGAGAAGGCGGTCTCCGAGCGGTTGACGTCCGGACCGAGGACCGACAAGCCGAAGGCCTCGGCGTCGTCCAAGTAGGTGACGAGCTTGTTCTCCTTGCCTTCGACGTCGACGGCGCTGTGCCCGATCTCGGAGGTGAGGAGCGCGGTGAAGTACTCGACCGGGTAGTTGGCCTTGAGGTAGGCCGTCTGGTAGGACACCGTGCCGTAGGCCACGGTGTGGGACTTGTTGAAGCCGTAGCCGCCGAACTTGAGGATCTGGTCGTAGATCTTCTCGGCGAGCTTGGCCGAGATGCCGTTCTTGTCGCAGCCCTTCACGAAGTCGCCGCGCAGCTTCTCCATCTCCTCGGGCACCTTCTTGCCCATGGCCTTGCGCAGGCCGTCGGCCATGCCGGCGGTAAATCCCGCGAGGCTCTTCGAGATCTCCATAACCTGCTCCTGGTACACCATGCAGCCGTAGGTGTCCTTCAGGATGGGCTCGAGCTTGGCCTGGTCGTACTTGACCTTGGCGCCGTGCTTGCGGGCGACGAAGTCGTCGAGCATGCCGCTCTGCATCGGGCCCGGCCGGTAGAGCGCGATGACGGCGGAGATGTCCTCGAAGGTGGTGGGCTTGAGTCGCCGCAAGAGCTCCCGCATGCCGTCCGAGTCGAGCTGGAACACGCCGAGCGCGCGGCCCGACTGCAGCAGCTTGTAGGTCTTCTCGTCGCCCTCGGGGACCAGGTACGGGTCGAAGGCGGGGTCGTGGCGCTTGCGGACCAGGGCCACGGCGTCCTCGAGGATGGAGAGGTTGCGCAGGCCCAAAAAGTCCATCTTGAGGAGCCCCAGCTTGGGCAGCCAGTCGCCGTCGTACTGGGTCGTGACGTCGTCCGAGCGGGAGCTCTTCGAGAGCGGCGCGTACTTGACCACGGGCTCGGGGGTGATGACGACGCCGGCCGCGTGGACGCCGGTGTGGCGCTTGAGCCCCTCGAGCTTCTGCGCCAGGTCCAGGAGCTTCTTGGCCTCGGGGTTCTTGGCCGCCTCCTGGAGCTCGGGGACGCTGCCCAGCGCGCTGTGGAGCGTCACCTTGGGGCCGTTCGGGATGAGTTTGGCCAGCTTGTCGACCTCCGAGAGCGGGTAGTCGAGGATGCGGCCGACGTCGCGGATGGCGGTCTTGGCGCCCAGCGACCCGAAAGTGACGATGAGGGCGACGTTGTCGGCCCCGTACTTCTTGCGGACGTAGTCGATGACCTGCGGGCGGCCGCGGTCGGAGAAGTCGATGTCCAAGTCCGGCATCGAGATGCGGTCTGGGTTGAGGAAGCGCTCGAAGAGGAGCTTGTGCCGGATGGGGTCCACCGCGGTGATGCCCAGGGTGTAGCAGACGAGCGCGCCGGCGCCGGAGCCGCGGCCGGGGCCCACGGGGACCCCCGACTCCTTCGCGTACTTGATGAAGTCCCAGACGATGAGGAAGTACCCCGAGAACCCCATCTTCTTGATGACGCCGAGCTCGTAGGTCAGGCGCGTCTCGTACTCGGGGTTCCCGGCGAATCCCAGCCGGACGAGCCCCTCCCGGGTCAGGCGCTCGAGGTAGACCTCCTCGGGCAGCCCCTCCGGCGTCGGGAAGCGCGGCATCGAGGTCTTCATCGGGATCTCGAGCGAGCACATGTCGGCGATGCGGACGGTGTTCTCGACGGCCTCGGGGGCGAAGTGGAAGATCTTCGCCATCTCGGCGCCCGACTTGAAGTAGAACTCGTGGCTCTCGAAGCGCAGGCGCTGGGTGTCGGCGAGTTTTCTGCCGGTAGCGATGCAGACGCGGGCGTCGTGGGCGGCGTTGTCGTCCTTTGAGGCGTAGTGGCAGTCGTTGGTCGCCACGAGCGGGAGCTTGGTCTTCTCGTGGATCTCGAGCATCGCCTGGATGACCTGCTTCTGCTTGTCGAGCCCGTGGTCCATGACCTCGAGGTAGAAGGCGC